>NZ_JACUZX010000089.1:0-575 GCF_014851575.1 Rhizobium sp. RHZ02 | reverse complement strand
ATGGCTGGTCTGGGTGGCTTGGTGAGCGCCATGGCGATCTTCTTGATGTTTTGGGCGGCTGCAGCCAGCAGGCACTGGCATGCGACGCGGGTGAGACTTCGAAAGCGGGCATAGCGATGCCCGTGAAGCTGCTTGGCATCGGCAAACGAGCGCTCGACCGTCTCCTTGCGGCGCTTATAGATTGCCTTGCCCCAAGGGGTCAGGCGATGGGCGTCGGTGCGCTGGCGGGCGTCGGCCCAGACATGGCGGGTGATGGTACGCACCGCCTTGGTGTTTGATGTGCAGGAGGCCAGCAACGGACAATCGCGGCAGATGGCAGGATCCGAACGATAGTGGCGATAACCGTTGCGGTCGGTGGTGGCATAGGCGAGCAGTTGGCCTTCGGGGCAGCGATAACCGTCCGCCTCAGGCTCGTAGACGAACTTCGACTTGCGCATCATGCCATCTTTGGGCGGGGTCGGGTTGCGATAGCCGGTGACACCGAGGATGGTGCGGTCCTCCAGCCCCTTGGCGATGCCGGACGTGGCATAGCCGGCATCCAGCCCGACAGCACCGACCTCGAAGCCGAACCGCTC
>NZ_JACUZX010000088.1:0-601 GCF_014851575.1 Rhizobium sp. RHZ02 | reverse complement strand
TTTCCGTGTGTCGCCTCGGTTTGTGAATAACCTTGTTATCCTGAAGCGTGAAACGGGCTCTCTGTTGCCAAGACGACAGGGCCATGTCGGCGGCGGCAAGTTGAGCGACCATGGAACATGGTTCCGTTGTATAATCGCATTCCGTCCGTCAAGAGGGGTTGAGCATGCGGTATCCTCACCGGGTTGAAGGAAGGCAACGCGGCGCAATCCGAATTGTCGGTTTGGCCCTCAGCGGCCATGTCCTTAAGAGCTGTCCGGTGCTGGGAGCAGGGTTGTCTTCGCGGTCGACAAATGTCGCCGCATGATGGGTATTCGCAGGTAGGATCTTCCTTATGTGAACGGCGCAATCTCTATTACGTTGCAGGGAACGATACGGAATGATCCAACCTACGTCCGCAGCACGGACGCTCAGTGCCTCAAATCAGGTTTGACGCGCTGAGGGAGGAAGGCTGGTTGTCGCTTAAGCGGCGGCGTCAGCCGAGGCGTTGAACACTTCTCCTGTCCTGAGCATGCTGTGCATGATAACCGCAAGCTTCCGGGCGACCGCCACCGCAGTGCGTTTGAAGCCCAACCGCTCGCGCAGCTTCAGCCCCCAGCTCCT
>NZ_JACUZX010000087.1:0-602 GCF_014851575.1 Rhizobium sp. RHZ02 | reverse complement strand
AGGAGCTGGGGGCTGAAGCTGCGCGAGCGGTTGGGCTTCAAACGCACTGCGGTGGCGGTCGCCCGGAAGCTTGCGGTTATCATGCACAGCATGCTCAGGACAGGAGAAGTGTTCAACGCCTCGGCTGGCGCCGCCGCTTAAGCGACAGCCAGCCTTCCTCCCTCAGCGCGTCAAACCTGATTTGAGGCACTGAGCGTCCGTGCTGCGGACGTAGGTTGGATCATTCCGTATCGCTCGCTGCAACGTAATAGAAGATTGCGCCGTTCACATAAGGAAGATCCTACCTGCGAATACCCATCATGCGGCGACATTTGTCGACCGCGAAGACAACCCTGCTCCCAGCACTGGACAGCTCTGAAGGACATGGCCGCTGAGGGCCGAACCGACAATTCGGATTGCGCCGCGTTGCCTTCCTTCAGCCCGGTAAGGATGCCGCATGCTCAACCCCTCTTGACGGACGGAATGCGATTATACAACCGTGCGGTGATCGAGGTAGAAGAAGCCCTTTGGCTTGCCGTCGCGCACCATGTAACCGCTGTCGGGATCGGTGCGCGACACCTTGGTTTCCTTCACCTGCGGCTCGCGCTCCTTTTCCTTCAAGG
>NZ_JACUZX010000086.1:0-607 GCF_014851575.1 Rhizobium sp. RHZ02 | reverse complement strand
CTAGGCTGTGGTGACAATTTAACTATTTGATCCATAGCATGATGCTCGCGAGCTTTATGAAGCCGAGGAAGTTGTCGGCGATCTTGTCGTAGCGCGTTGCGATACGCCGCCATTGTTTGAGCTTGGCGAAGAAGCTCTCAATGCCCCATCGCTGTTTGTAGGCAAGGCGATCATAGGCATGTTGGTGCTTGCGATGTCGGCGTGGCGGAATGACTGGCTCGCCGCCTTGATCAAGAATGATGTCATGCAAGCTGTCGGCATCATAGGCGCGATCCGCGAGCACCTGTTTGGCTGGGAGTGCGCGGATAAGGTCGCAAGCCGGTGCCATGTCGTTCTGTTGTCCAGGGCCGAGTTGAAAGCGAACCGGCAATCCCAGTGCATCAACTACCGCATGGATTTTGCTGCCAAATCCACCTCGGGAGCGGCCGAGAGCCTGGGCTTGCGCTCCCCCCTTTTTCGCCGCCCGCCGGCGGCTTGGGCCTGCGCCCGGATAACCGTGGCGTCGATGGACAACCACTCCATGTCCGGATCGACAGAAACTGCTTCGAAAATCCGGTCGAATATGCCCTGCTCGATCCAACGGTAATAGCGCCGTTTGACCGTCTGA
>NZ_JACUZX010000085.1:0-612 GCF_014851575.1 Rhizobium sp. RHZ02 | reverse complement strand
GGGCACGCATTACGGCGCAGCTTATCGACGCAACCACCGGCGGGCATCTATGGGCGGAGCGGTTCGATCGCGACCTGACCGACATATTCGCTGTTCAGGACGATGTAACGCAGCAGATCGTCGACGCGCTGGCGGTCAACCTGACAGAGGGCGATCGGAAAAGGCTGGTGCCGGGGCAGACCGGGCATCCCGAGGCTTATGACTGCTTCCTGCGCGGCCGGGAGCTGTGGCATCGCCTGACGAAGCAAACGAACAGCGACGCCCGCGACCTTTTGCAACATGCCGTCGAACTGGACCCGAACTTCGCCTCGGCGCATGCCTTTCTCGCCCTGACCCACGGGCTCGACTATTTGAACCGGTGGAGCGTGTCACCGCAGCGCTCGATTCAGCAGGCCGAAGAGGCTGCGACGCTGGCGGTGGCACGGGATGATAGCGATCCCGTGGCCCATTGGGCGCTGAGTGTGGTCAGGCTTTACTCACGACAACACGATAGAGCTATCAGCGAGGCCGAGCGTGCAATAAGTCTCAATCCGAACTTCGCCGAAGGGCAGGTCAGCCTCGGGGAGGCACTTCTCTATTCAGGCAGATCCGAGGAGGCACTCGCCTGTTTCG
>NZ_JACUZX010000084.1:0-612 GCF_014851575.1 Rhizobium sp. RHZ02 | reverse complement strand
CGGTGCAGGCGCTGCGGCTGTCGACCAACACGCTGAGCGAGATCTTCAACTACACCATGCGTGACGCCGCCGGCGCCACGGCCACGGCCGCGCTGACGATCACCGTCCACGGCGCCGACGACGCGCCTGTTCTGGCGGTCCAGACCGCCACCCAGAATGCCACCGTCAACACTGCCTTCTCGTTCGCGTTGCCGGCCGGCACCTTCACCGATATCGACAGCGGCGACACGCTTACCTACACGGCAACATCTGCCGACGGCTCGGTTCTTCCCACCTGGCTGAGCTTCAACGCCGCGACGCAGACCTTCAGCGGTACGCCGACGGCAACAGGCACGTCAGGCATCAAGGTGACGGCAACCGACATTGCCGGCCTTGCCACCAGCGAGACCTTCAATATTACCACGACGATCGCGGGCAACACGACGCCGACGGCGGTTGCCGACGCTGGCGATGCGACCGAGAAGGGCGGCATTGCCAATGGTTCGGGCGGTTCTGTCGCCAGCGGCAACGTGCTTGCCAACGACACCGATCCGGATCAAAACGACACCAAGACCGTCACGGCGGTCAGCTTCGGCGCGACAACAGGCACGCTCGGCACCGCACTTGCCGGCA
>NZ_JACUZX010000083.1:0-645 GCF_014851575.1 Rhizobium sp. RHZ02 | reverse complement strand
GCGTCGACGATCTGCTGCGTTACATCGTCCTGAACAGCGAATATGTCGGTCAGGTCGCGATCGAACCGCTCCGCCCATAGATGCCCGCCGGTGGTTGCGTCGATAAGCTGCGCCGTAATGCGTGCCCTGTTCCCCGATTTGCGTACGCTGCCCTCAAGGACATACCGCACGCCGAGATTCGTGCCCACCTCCTGCACATGGACGTTCTTGCCCTTGAAGGTAAACGACGAATGGCGGGCGATGACGAAGAGCTGCCTCAACTTCGATAGCGCCGTGATAATGTCTTCCGAGATGCCGTCGGCGAAGTAGTCCTGTTCAGCGTCACCACTCATGTTGGCGAAGGGCAGGACGGCGATCGACAGCTTCGGCGACGTTGCCGTCGCAGGTTGACTCGTCGCGGTTTCCGAGGCCGCGGCTGCCTTGGTCCCGGCGCTGCCGACTTGCAGCGAATAGACCCGGATTGGTTCGGCGATGTTCTTGAGTTGCGTGTTGCCGAGATCGCTGACCGAGAGGTCGAGCCTCGCCTTGACTTGGCGATAGGCATCCTCGGATAGGCAGATAGCGCCCGCCGCAGCGACGCTCTCCAATCGCGAGGCGATATTGACGCCGTCGCCCATCAGATCGCCGTCGCTTTCCTCGACGACA
>NZ_JACUZX010000082.1:0-660 GCF_014851575.1 Rhizobium sp. RHZ02 | reverse complement strand
TCCTGCTCTTCCTTGCGGCTGCAGCGTCCAGATGTGGCGCAGATCGCCAGAGCTAGGCCGGTGATAGCCACGGCAGGGACGCCGACAGCGAGGAGGATCATGAATGAGTCGTTGCTCATGGTTTAACCTCGGAATTGGCGTTCATGTTCTCTGGATGAAACGAGGCGACGAAGCTCGGGTAATAGTCGCCAGTATTTTCCGTACCGACCTCGAGGACCGTCTTGCCGTTTGCTGTGTCGATAAGCTCAAGAATGTCGGAGCTGCCGAAGTCCTTTCGGTTCCGATAAACGCCAACAACCTCGATCGGAGGGAAGACGTTATGCATGGTGGCGTCTGGCTGAACGACGAGCTCGCGCAAGGAGCTTCTGTAGCCGTCAGATGGGTCTTCAACCGCCACGTAGATCGTTCCGTTCAGCCTGAAGCGGCATACGCTGCAACGCTCCATATCCTCGGATCGTGCCCAGAGCTCGAATTCCTGGGTGTCGAAGTCAACGGCATCGAGCATCATCTTGCCGGTAAGGTCTTGGAGTTCGCTCACTGCCCAATCCTCGCCGTCTTGGTGGCAGAGCAAAACTCAGCAGCAGTGTTGGTGCGAGCGATGATGTCCGTGTATGCCAGCTTCATGCCGAGAGCGATGTATGCCGCTGCTTCTGCCGGGAT
>NZ_JACUZX010000081.1:0-738 GCF_014851575.1 Rhizobium sp. RHZ02 | reverse complement strand
TTTCGCTTTTGTGGAAGCGAACATTGTCGGCAATCACGACGTCGCCCTTGGATAGAGTTGGGACGAGTTGCGTTTCGATCCAGGTCTCGAATATCTCGGCATTCATTGGTGCGTTGACGATCCATGGGGCGACCATGGAATGCGATCTGAGGCCAGCGATGAACGTCTGCGTCTTCCAGGATCCGAAAGGCGCATGACTGCGGTAACGGTGGCCCTTTGGCGACCATCCGGAGCGTTTTGTCAGCTTCGTGTTCGTTGACGTTTCATCGATAAAAGTAAGGCGAGCCAGAGCCTTATCGAAGAATGGCTTGCGCCTTTCGAGCCATAGACTTCTCGCCCGAGCGATTTCCGGGCGATGCTGCTCGCTTGCCATGAGGCTTTTTTTTATGGCTCAAACCGAGCCGGTGCAACATGCGTCCAACGCTCGAGCGATGCACAATGACGCCGCGCTCTGCAAGCTCGAGGCACAATTCGTCAAGCGTCAAATCACCCTTCTCAGCCATACGTTCACGGAACCATGTTCCATGGTCGCTCAACTTGCCGCCACCGACATGGCCCTGTCGTCTTGGCAACAGAGAGCCCGTTTCACGCTTCAGGATAACAAGGTTATTCACAAACCGAGGCGACACACGGAAATGCCGAGACGCCTCGCGATGGGTGTTACCCTCTTCAACGAACGCAACAACACGGGAACGCAACTCGATCGGATGTGATTTGCCCATGACCGGTCTCCTTCCA
>NZ_JACUZX010000080.1:0-766 GCF_014851575.1 Rhizobium sp. RHZ02 | reverse complement strand
TGTTCCGCTTTAAACACAATTGCCACTGGCCTGGTCCGCGTTCGCTCGCCACTACTTGCGGAGTCTCGGTTGATGTCCTTTCCTGCAGGTACTTAGATGTTTCAGTTCCCTGCGTTCGCTTCTTACACCCTATTTTATTCAGGTGCAGATACCTTATCACAATGCTTGGAAACCCAAATCGTTCTTCCGAACAACTTGGATTTTCCAAGCATTTAAGGTGGGTTGCCCCATTCGGAGATCCATGGATCAAAGCTTATTCGCAGCTCCCCACGGCTTTTCGCAGCGTATCACGTCCTTCATCGCCTGTGCATGCCAAGGCATCCACCAAATGCCCTTACGACACTTAATCGTTCTCATTGCCAATGCTCATCTTTAGTTGGATTTGGCAAACCTTGTCCCGTCGGCTTCGCCGCGGGGGTGCCAAATCTGGCCATACGGCCAGCTCCAACAATCTGGTTACCTTTTACAACCAGATCATTCAGATGCCATCGACGTGTTCGATCCGGTCCCTTTATTGGAGCTACGCCGAGCAGCTCGCTTGGGCCGGATCTTTAAGACCAGCTTCTCGAGATTAAATCCGGTACCGCGCGGTCAGGCAACGGTAATCAGACCAACCATCAGACAGCACCAAAAGGCACCGAACAATGGGCAATCCTGACGACAGGCTTCCTTCCTACCTCCAGTCCCTCCACCAGATCCGGCCGACTAAGCCATCCTTGGTTTCAACAGAACTGGGCTCGGACATCTCGCGCAATCCATGGGATTG
>NZ_JACUZX010000007.1:0-244465 GCF_014851575.1 Rhizobium sp. RHZ02 | reverse complement strand
CGCAACAACACGGGAACGCAACTCGATCGGATGTGATTTGCCCATGACCGGTCTCCTTCCAGCTACGAAGGAATCACAAATCGGCCGATTCGAGAACCTGAATCAAAAAACGGGCGACGCGCTTTAGTCAATAATGCTGCTTCCATGTGCACAGGACTGATATCAGACCCAGAGATGACGATGGTGACCACTTGGGCCCAAGCGGTCACCTCGGCAAGACACGCTACCTTACCTACGGCAAACTAGCCAAGCAACAGGACCACGACCATCCCCCAGATCGTCAGCAGCGTGTTGCCGATGGCGTAGGTCACGGTGTAGCCCAGCGCGGGAACCTGGCTCTTTGCCGCGTCCGTGATCATGCCGAGCGCCGCCGTGGTGGTACGCGCTCCGGCGCAGGCACCGAACAGGATGGCTGGGTCGAACTTGAACAGGTATTTGCCGGTGTACATCGCCAGGAACAGCGGAACGGACGTCGCAACCACACCCCAGAGGAACAGGCTTACTCCAAGCTCCTTCAGCCCAGCGACGAAGCCGGGGCCGGCGCTGATGCCGACCACGGCGATGAAGACGTTGAGGCCGACCGAATTCATGAACCAGACGGTCGAGGACGGGATCCGTCCGAAGGTCGGATGCACCGAGCGAAGCCAACCGAAGACAAGGCCGGAAATCAGTGCGCCGCCGGCGGTTGACAGCGTCAGGGGCACACCGCCGACGTTGAGGACGAACGCCCCGACCAACGCGCCGAGGACGATCGCGGCGCCGATGAAGGCGACGTCGGCGACGTCGGTGGCGCGATCGGGGTAACCGATGTCTTTCGTCGCCGCGGTGATGTCCTGCGGGCGCCCGACGAGGGTGAGAATGTCGCCGCGATGGATCTTGGTATCCGGCAGGATCGGGATCACGGTCGCGGTCGCACCGCGAACGATCTTGCGCAGGAAGACGCCGCGCACCGTAGGCGACTTGGCGAGTTCGGACAGCGTTTTGCCGTCGACCGCCTTGGACGTGACGTAGATGTCGACGCCCTCGGCGCGGACATTCTGAAGCTCGGGATCGTTTACTTCCTCGGCGGCCTGGCCGAGCACCTCGACCAGCACGTCACGCGGACCGGCCACGGCGACGACGTCTCCGGCCCTGAGTACCGTATCGGCGGTCGCCTCCTCGATCCGGCCGTCACGGCGGATGCGCTCGACGAAAACGCGCGCGTCCGGCACCATCGCCTCGGCTTGCTTCGCGGTCATGCCCACGGCGCGGCCTTCCGGCTTGATAAGGTAGGCCCTGAGTTCGAAGCGGTGCCAGGCCGATCCCGCTCCGCCGAACTCCGCCGCGGCGCTGTGGCGCGCCTCGTAATCCTTGCAGGCGGCGACGAGGTCGATCCCGAGGAGCCGCGGGCCAACCAACGCCAGAATGACCGCCGATCCGGCGGTACCGAAGATGTAGGTCACCGCGTATGCGATAGGCATCGCGTTGAGCGTCGCCTGGGTCTGTTCTGCCGCCAGTCCGAGCCGGTTTATCGCGTCGGTGGCAAGGCCCATGGAGGCAGAGATTGTCTGCGAGCCGGCATAGAGGCCGGCGGCCGAGCCGACATCGTAGCCGGCGATCATTGCAACGATCACCGGAACTATCAGGCAGTAGATGCAGACGACCACGGAAAAGATCGCCTGCGGCAGACCGTCGGAAGCGATACCGCGCACGAACTGCGGTCCAACGCCGTAGCCGACCGCAAACAGGAACATCAGGAAGAAGACCGATTTGACGTTTGGCGATATGACGATGCCGAGCTGCCCGATGACCACGGCGGCGAGCAGGGTCGAGGTGACGGCACCGAGACCGAGACCCTTATAGGTGAACTTGCCAACGAAATAGCCGATCGCAAGCGACAGGAAGATGGCGATTTCGGGATATTTCTGAAGCGTTGCGGCAAACCATTGAAGCATGGTGGCGATCTCCGGCGTAGGATCTCTTCGGCTGCGTCTTCTACAAATCGAATAGCGACCCGCCCTACGGCTGAGCCGTCTCGCCCTTGGCGGCGCGGTAGGCCTGCAGATAACCTCGCGCCACCGCACGGATGGCCCTGCCGATCGAATCGTAGGCCTCGTCCGGCAGGTTGGCAAAGGACACGCGCACCGACCAGTTCGGCGCCTCGAAGCCCGATCCGTTCAGCACCACGATGCCATGGTCCTCGGCTAGCTTGAAGGCGATATCGAGCGGATGAACGTTCTCCTTCACCCAGTCCGTCACCTCGTCGCCTACATATTTGCGCGCCCAGTATTCATAGTCGATGATGCCGTAGTAGCGGTCGAAATAGGGGCGAGCCTTGAACTCGATCCCCATTCCGTTCATCAGCTTGTCGAACCGGCGTTGGCAGATGGCCATGCACGCCTTCTGATAGATCTTTTCCTCGTCCATCATTTCCACGAGGCTGAACAGCGACATCATCACCTGTTGCGGGAGCGACAGGCCGGCCGTGTGGTTCAGCGCCACATCGCGGCTATCGGCGACGATGCGATCGATGAACTTGAGATCGCGGGGATGCGGCGTCAGAGCCTTGTAGCGCGCGTCGAGAAGTTTTTGCGTGGCCTCGGGCATCTTTCGGAGCATCTTGTCGAAGATGTTGTCCTGGGCGACGGCGACGACGCCGAGGCGCCAGCCGGTGCATCCGAAATACTTCGAATAGGAATAGACGCCGATCGTGTTGTGAGGCAGATGGCCCATGACGGATTCGAAATTCGGCACGAAGGTGCCGTAGACGTCATCCGTCAGGATCATCAGGTCTGGGCGCTTTGATTTGACGAATTTGACCAGCCGGTCCATGCTTTCCGGATCGATCGCGACCGCGGAGGGATTGCCGGGATTGACGATGAACAGCGCCTTGACTGACTTGTCCTCGAGCGGTTTCAGGTCTTCCTCGGTCAACTGGAAACGGTCTTCCGCCTCCGCCGAAACATGGATCTGCTTCAGCGAATAGTCCTCGAGATGCGGCATCTCGAGATAGGGCGTGAAGATCGGCGTGACGAGCGCAATCGTATCACCGGAGTTCAGAAGGCGCGCATTCTTGAGCGCCTTGAAGATGTAGCACATGGCCGCGGTGCCGCCTTCGACCGGGTAGAGGTCGAATTTTGCGGTCGGGCGGTGGCCAGCGCACATGGCCCACATCAGATATTCATGAGTAATCGCTTCGTTGTGCACCAACGCGCGGTCGGGAACCGGATAGTGGTCGCCGATAATCGAATCCGTGAGTTCGTTGACGAACTTGTCAGGCTCGAAGGCGAATTTCTTGATGGCAAAATCCACCACAGCGTCGAGCGTCTCAGCGCCGGGCGTGTCCGGATCGCCCTTGCGCTTTTCCACCCATGCCTTCAACCGCTTGTAGCATCCGTCGACGGGCGGCATTCCCGCGAGACCCGCTTCTTCATCGAAGGAAACACGCTTGGCCTCGGTCAGCGCGAACTGACCGAGAAGGAAGAAAGCTTCGCGCGCCTTGGTTGCGATCCAGTTGGGGTTGCCTCGCCCGGCGTTGAGATATGCACGACCCGACTTGTCGGCCTGAGCCAGCCTGATGAGTTCGTCCTTGATCTCAAAGGGGCTGAGATCGACAAATTTTGCGTAGATTCCCGCTTCCGTCATTATCATTCCTCCCACTGTGGTATGCCTGCCGGGCACTGGACACATCGAAATGCGGACTTCGAGTTCTGCTAGTTGGAAAGGTATCCGATGAGATTGCAACGGCAAAGAATGTTACACCTTCAAGTGGGGTAGTATACGGTATCCTACACCCTTTAAGGCATGCATCACCGATGTGCTCTCACCCTTTTATCACTGCCGCATACCAATAAGAGCGCCGACAACCTCGACGCCACGGCGACAGTCGACGATATTGATCCGGACGATTTCGACGACGCAATGAAGGGTTTCTCCCGTCTGCAAGCTTCGTCCTAATACGAGACACGCGCCCCGGACCAAGCGGGAAGCCATTTCGCCGGCACTGGTTTTCGAGCGGGTAAGGAGCGCACATGCATTGACCAAGCATCGGAAGCAGAAGCCGGCTGGAGACGGTTAGCCTGGCCACTCGCTTCCGAGAGCCGATATCTCCAGGGCGTAGCCTATTCTTGGGGCCGCGACGTCGCACCCGCTCCGAATGGGGCTGCCACAGCCGCCGCGATTGATCGCGCGATGGCCATCTGGGCGTCGAGAATGCTTCGACCCTTTATATTGACGTCGTAGTCGCTCGACCACACGACTGCACTGTCTGCCCCCCGGACCAGGCGTGCGATTGCTCGCACATCATCAGCCTCCAGGCGTATGCTACCTTGCAGAGTGTATGTCGTGTCGGCGTTGGTTTTTGCGCCCTCAGTGACCACGACCAGTTCTTTGGACTTCACGAGATTGACGACGATTTCATTTTTCAGCCCACTCAGGACTTCATTCGAGACCCTCGTTTCTTCGTTGGTCGCAAAGGGCTTGACTAAAATCGTTGCCCTGCCGCCGCCCATGACTGGCTGCTTCGATGTAGTGTTATTTCTTTCGGTGAACGACGCCATCACCACGGCGGCAAGTACAATCATTCCAGCGGTGATCATAATCCAACGAGGCAATCTGCTTTCGCGCTTTGGCGGCTCGGTTGGCGGCTTCTCGGGCAATGACACGCCTGCGGCAGAGACCGTTTGCGCTTCATCTTCAGTCCTGGTGCCACCCTCAATCGCCCGTTTTGCGAAAGTTGGAACGTAACCGCCAGCCGGAACGGCAATCAGTACCTCATCCATTGAGCCGCTCGTCAGATAGTACCGCTCAAGTGCACTACGAAGCTGGCGTGCTGCCATTCGCACGCAAGGATCATTCATCGCATCGAATGACGCATCACGTCCGAAAACGCTGGTTGCAATAGTGAATGCCTTCAGATAGGCGGCGCGTCCTTCGAGGGTCTCGTTCACGATGAACTGCAAAAATCTGCGCCCGCGATCGGGGAGAATGAAGTCTGGGCTCGACAGTATGCGATCCAACTGTTCTCGGACCTCGCCGGGAGAGGGGTGCGAGTGTACGCCGTCGGGTTGACTTCTCATCTGGGTCCTTCCGACAAGTGGACAACTAAAGGCATGTCGATGCTAGATTATCGACATGTCGTGACATGGCAATTGGCTTCCTTAAACACGCCAAAAAAAAGGCCGCGCAATTTCACGGCGGCCAGAACGGGCACGGAAACAGAACATACCGTAATTTACTTCCGCGTGGGCGCGCGGTTGTTACACTGTTATCGGGTAGAGGATCGCCAATGGGGAAGGATTGGATAGAGGAAGACGGCTGCCGTGGGACCGCGCAATCTGGATTGCGTCGGTTGATGCTCAAGCTGCCTGCGCAACGCCAACTGCTCCAGAAACTGCCCGCGTCCAGTTCATGGCCGTTCTTTTGCAATCTTCTTGAAGCCTACGATGAGGGTTGCGTCGCACTGGAAGCCTTCCGGCGTGATGGTGCTGACCGCTTTTATATCGAGGAGTACGAGACGATGGTCGCTGAATTGGAAGCTGATATCGTCAGGGACCTTGCGCGCGTCGTTTGGCCACCGGACCGGTAGAATAGGATGTCGGGAAAGACAGAGGCCGGGGGAGGCTGCAGCTCGAAAACCATCGGTCGAGGAGGAAGTGAGTAGGCTACAGACGGTCTGCGGTAAACTACCGTATTTTACTTCGCATGTCGCAGCCGTTGAGTGATCCTGAGTTCGGCCCGCTAGGGCTGTGATGCTGTCCCGTCGCGCACGACGCCGGCTAGCTACGGCTCCGCTTAAGGGCTAACGGGACGGAATGCCAGATACCGAGTCTAGGCTACACTGGCGACAATAGTCCATTCGCGACCTGGGACTAATGCTGACGTTGGCCTGAAATGGATGGGGGTCGGTATACGGCTCCCCTCGCCTTGCAGTGCTTTTAGAAGCTGGCGACCTCCAGCAGGCCACTCCAATCGTCTGTGCAGTGACAATTCGTCAACTGTAGCGAATCTTCAATAAAAGGGTGTTGGGAGCATCAGATGCCAAAAAAAACCGCAGACAATCAGTCTCTGCTGATGCATTCGGGGCGTGCCGACAACTGGCGCGAGGTCACGTCTCTGGCCGACGCGTGGGCCGCACAACGGGGAGGGCGGGAGGCGCTGGAGGCAGCGCTCGCCGCCATAGAAGCCGTAGAGGAATACCACGCTTATCCCGGTGCGCGATTGCGCCAAGCCCTGGCCGAGCGCATTGCTTCAAACGACCCCAGCGGCGCGGCCAGACTGGCTCGGCGCATCTCCAACGGCCTTCTGACGGATGCCTATCGCAGCCGTCCCGAGGAGTGGGATGTCAATGACCACCTGTCGCCAAACGAGGTGGTCGATATTATGCCGCCAGCCACGGGTGAGGCTCGTGCTCATCGCCCCTATTTCGAGGTCCTGTTTGTCAACAGCCAACCGGCGGCGCGATGGCCCGCCTTGGCCGGTGAGCTCCGCAGGATGCGCCGTCACGAGGATTCCTTCATCTACGAGCCCATCTTTGTCGGCTCCTTCGAGGATGCGGTTTGCGCTGCGGCATTGAACCCATCTATCATCTCCGTCGTCCTTGCGGAGGGATTCCCTTACCGCTCGCGCCACGACGCGCCAGTGTTGCGCTCCGTCCTAAATCCGCTGCTTGGCGAGGCGGAAAGCCCCGAGGTCTCGGCGCTGCACTTGGCACGCATATTGAAGCGGATCCGACCGGAACTCGACATTTACTTGCTGTCCGACCGGCAGGTCGAGAAAATTGCCGGTGATCCGGCGGCGGATTCGATACGGCGCATCTTCTATTCCGTCGAGGAACCGCTGGAGCTGCATCTCGCGATCATCGAAGGCGTGCAGGCACGGTACGAGACGCCCTTCTTCGACAACCTGAAAAAATATGCACGGCGACCCATTGGTACGTTCCATGCCCTGCCCATTGCTCGCGGCAAGTCTGTCTTCAAGTCGGACTGGATCCGCGACATGGGCGAATTTTATGGCCTCAACCTGTTCTTAGCAGAGAGCAGCGCGACAACGGGCGGCCTCGACAGCCTTCTGGAGCCTACCGGCAACATCAAGCGATCGCAGGAAATGGCTGCCCGTGCCTTCGGTGCCGACCACGTCTTTTTCGTTACCAACGGCACGTCCACCTCCAACAAGATGGCCGTCCAGGCGCTGCTGGCCCCGGGCGATATCGCGGTGGTCGACCGCAACTGCCACAAATCGCATCACTACGGCATGGTTCTAACGGGTGCGCAGCCATACTACGTCGAGGCTTTCCCGATGACGGAATACTCGATGTACGGGGCAGTACCACTCGCAACCATCAAACGTGCATTGCTGGCGTTGAAAGCGGAGGGGCGGCTCAATCGCCTAAAGCTGCTTGACCTGACCAACTGCACCTTCGATGGGCACATGTACAATGTCAGGCGGGTGATGGAGGAGTGCCTTGCCATAAAGCCGGATCTGATCTTCCTCTGGGACGAGGCGTGGTCGGGATTTGCCCGGTTCTCTCCCTTCCTGCGACCTCGAACCGCCATGGGAGCCGCGGCCGATATCGAGGAATGGTTGCGCGATCCCGCCTCCATCAGTGCCTATGAGAAGCAAAGCGCCAATCTCGGAGATAACCCTTCCGACGAGACACTTCTGGCCACCCGGCTGATCCCCGATCCGCGGCTTGTACGCCTTCGCGTCTATCAGACAAACTCGACGCATAAGTCGATGTCGGCGATCCGGCAGGGCTCCATGCTCCTCGTCAAGGATGTGGACTTTCATACGGTTGAAGCTCAGTTCCACGAGGCAGTATTCACGCATGCATCAACGAGCCCCAACCAGCAACTGATCGCCAGCCTGGACGTCGCGCGTCGACAGATGGAACTTGAAGGCTATGGCCTGGTGATGAACGCAATCGAGATTGCGTTGAAGATCCGTCGGGCAATCAATGAGCATCAGCTGATCTCGAAATACTTCCGTGTCCTCGGTGCCGACGAGATGATACCAGCTGCGTACCGCCAGTCGGGCTTCCAGGACTACCTCGCGCCCGGCTCGAACTGGGCCACCGCGGTCAAAGCGATGCAGGAGGATGAGTTCTATCTTGATCCGACGCGCATGACGCTTGTCTGCGGAACCGCTGGTTTCGACGGAACGCAATTCAAGGGATTGCTGGCGAGCGAGTACGGGATCCAGCTCAACAAGACGTCGCGCAATAGCGTGCTACTCCAGTCGAACATCAACAACACGCGTAGCGACGTGGCCCACCTTATCCGCGTTCTCGTCGAGATTTGTCTCGGCATTGAGAAGCGCCTCGCCGACGGTGGACAGGCAGAAAGAGCCGCCTTTGATGCGCGGGTCAAATCCCTGATGACTGACGTGCCGGACCTGCCCAATTTCAGCCATTTCCACGAAACCTTTCGGGGTGATGCGGGTAAAACAACACCCGAAGGCGACATGCGGACCGCCTTCTTCAATGCCTACGACGCCGCGCGTTGCGAGTATGTGCCGCTGCTCGGTGCTGAGTGCGATCGCAGACTGCGGGAGGGACCGGAAATGATTTCGGCCAATTTCGTCATACCCTATCCGCCCGGGTTTCCGATCATGGTGCCGGGTCAAGTGCTGACGCAGGAGACGATCGATTTCATGCGCAAATTGGATGTGAAAGAGATTCACGGTTACGAGAGAGCCAGGGGGCTAAAATTGCTCAAACCGAAGGCTGCAGGCGCAAAGCGCTGAGTCATTGCTTCAGGAGCGCTGGCTTCGCGCTCCCTAATGCCGCCTCGCTACGGCATGCCTTAGCGAGGCACTGCTGACTTCTGGCGTGCGGATAGTTGGCGATCATATCTGGCCTGAAGAAGGGGAGAGGGGGCAATCTGGTCATGTCTTGGGTCGCGCAATTCCTCGTGAAGTATCCGGAACTCGCAGTGTTTCTTGCGATCAGCATCGGATATTTGGTCGGGGGCATCAAACTCGGAGGTTTTACCCTCGGACCCGTCACAGGCTCGCTTTTTGCGGGCATCCTGATAGGTCAATTCGCCGACGTCCCGATTGCCGCCATGGCCAAATCTTTCCTGTTCCTTCTGTTTCTCTTCGGCATTGGCTACTCTGTCGGACCTCAGTTCATGCAAGCCTTGAAACGAGATGGTCTCAAGCCAGTATTGCTTGCCGTCGTTGTATGCGTGACCGGGTTGCTGACGGCGGTAGCGGTTGCCAAGGCTCTTGGTCTTGATCCGGGCTTCGCGGCGGGACTCGTTTCGGGCGCGCTGACCGAAAGCCCGGCCATGGGCACGGCAACCGAGGCGATCAATGGGTTGGCACTGACGGAAGCCGATCGCGCGAGGCTGGTGGCACATATCGCAGTCGCGGATGCGGTGTGCTATATCTTCGGCGCCGTTGGAGTGATCCTGTTCTGCAGCGTCGTCGGTCCGAGGCTGATGCGCATCGATTTGCGTGCAGAGGCACTTAAGCTGGAACAGGAACTCGGGATATCTCGCAAGACGCCCGGCGTGGCATCTGCCTGGCATCGCTTCGAATTGCGCGCCTATCGGATCGCGGACGCTGCGCCGATCGCTGGTCTGACATTGACGGCCGCGGAGGCGAAATTTCCCGAGCACAGGCTCTTTGTCCTGCGCCTGCGACGGGGGAGCACGATCATCGAGGCGGAGACGCAGATGGTGATTGCTGCCGGCGATGTCGTGGCCGTCTCAGGGCCGAGGGAGGCACTCGTGGCCGTGCTTGGCCCACGCGCCGAAGAGGTCGAGGATCGTGAACTTCTTGATGTCCCGATACTCGGGGCAGACGTGCTGTTGACCAACCGTGAGCTTGCGGGCCGAAAGCTCGATGACATTGCCAAGGAGGGGTGGACACGTGGTCTATATCTGCGTGCCATCAGCCGTGGCGGCGCGGCGATCCCCGTGGGGCCGGGGATCCGCCTTGAGCGAGGCGACATTTTGCGCCTGGTCGGGCCGGAGGCGACGGTGTCGCGTGCGGAAAAGCAGATCGGTGTCGTTATCGCACCGATAACGACGACGGATTTCTTCGTTCTCGGTCTTGCGATATTCTTTGGTGGACTTGTCGGCATCCTCGTCACCTTTCCGATCGGCGACATGCGGATTTCGTTGAGCACGAGTGTGGGCACGCTGTTGGCGGGGCTGCTGGTTGGGCATCTGCGCACGCGCTTCCCCCTCTTCGGGCGGATTCCAGATGCTGCTGTATCGCTTATGACTGCGCTCGGCCTTGCCGCGTTCGTCGCAATGACGGGGCTGCACGCTGGACCGCTGTTTGTTGCTGCAATCGCCGAAGCGGGTGTGGGGCTTCTGTTTGGCGGCATGATCGTCACCATTGCCCCGATGATTGTAGGGCTCTATTTCGGCCGCTACGTGCTTCGCATGAACCCCATCCTGCTACTCGGGGGGCTGGCCGGCGCGCAGACGATGACTGCCGGCATGGCGGCCGTCCAGGATCGATCGGGAAGTACCGTTGCGGTTCTCGGATACACACCGGCTGTACCCATCGGCCATATTCTCCTCACGACCTGGGGGACCTTGATCGTCAACATCGTCGCGAATTAACGGGTATCCCAAAAAGCTACTATCTGTGTTGATCGCAATTGCCAGTGGCCATGCGTATTGAACCGACGGCGATTTGGTCACTCTACCGCCCCCCACGTCTCGCAGGCGCGATCAAGTGACAAAGCGCCCTGTCAGGCACGTAGCCTTCGAACCAACCTTCGAGGTTCGGACCTTATGTTCTGCTGCCTTTTTCGCTGCCAACTGGGGTGGCGAAACGATTGGAGCAAGTCGCGAGGGTGGCAATTCGGGAGCGTTGTAAGGGGAGGTACGCGACAACAGGTTCCCGGCATCCTATTCCAGTGCAGGTTCAGTTCAGGCAGAGTGTAAGCCACGGTCGGGGTCGCACGCAGATTGGCCAGTGCGACCAGTTCGCCCTTGCGCTTACGGTCGAATTCGTCCCGGTGCATCCAAAAGGATCGTCTCCCGATCATCTGTTTCTTGCCGAAGCGCGAGCGACGCACCGACCTGCCTAACCTCCAGCACTGTGCGTTACGCATCGCGAACGGGGGCAGTGCAACGTTTCCGGTTTCGGATTGACACCGACCGCCGCCGGGGCCGGCGACAGCGACCGTGGTCGCCGGACGACTGGCTGCTTCCTGCGGCGGCGATCACGGAAGCGATGGTCGTAAGACCGCATTGAGTTCTTCAAATGGTTTCCGCAAACACGGCGACAGTTTACAATGCCCAGAAAAATGGCTCCGGGCCCGCCATTTCGCGCAGCCGCGCTTGAAACAGCACTTTCATCTCGCGGAAATCCTTGAAGCCCACATGGCGGACAAATCTTGAGACTGATGTCGGCGATACGCCACACAAGGTTGCAAGCGTCTTGCTGCTCTCGAAGGCGACAATCTCAGGATTCGCCAGCGCGAAGCGTGCCACCTGTCGAAGCTGATCGGGAAAATCCAACTGGCCGCTCGCAATCAACTGGTTGAGATGATGATAATTGTGCGGCGCCGTCCGCCGTGCGGAAATGTCTATCATGTTGACCTCGTGGGGTTTGTGGGGCGGAAGCGCAAACGCTGCTGTGCGGTCGCTTCCGCCACCATCGCGCCCTGGTCAGGCGCTCGCATCCGGACGACGCCTTGGCTCGCCGAGGTTGATGGCGGCGTTGCGCAACAGCTCGACAGATTTGCGCATTCCCTCCATCGGCGACATCATCAAGTCCTCATGCTCGATCGACAGCACGTCGTCGTAGCCGACCTGCTTGAGCGCCGTACAGAACTGCCGCCACCAGGTTTCCCCATGGCCATAGCCAAGTGTGATGTAGTTCCAGGTACGTTCGGCGTAGCGGTCGCCGGGACGCGGGTCGAGCACGCCGTCGATGGCCGCGGGCACCGGTTCGACGCGGGTGTCCTTGGCGTGGACATAGTAAATGGCCGAACCGAGCTGGCGGACCGCGGCGATCGGGTCGGCGCCCATCCACATCGGATGGCTCGGATCGTAGTTGGCGCCTACGGTCTCGCCCACTGCATCGCGCAGCTTTATCAGCGTGTGGACGTTGTAGACGGCCTGGTGGCCATGCAGTTCGAGGCACAGCTTGTGGATGCCGAGGTTGTTGGAATAGGCGACTAGATTGCGCCAATAGGGGATCAGCTTTTCTTCCCATTGGTATTTCTGGATTTCGAGGCATTCCGGCGGCCAGTCGGTGATGATCCAGTTTGGATTGGCATCGCCGGGGCCGCCCGGCAACCCCGACATCAGGACGACGCGGTCGATGCCCAGGAGGCTTGCGAGCTTGATAGTCTTCTCCGTCACCTTGTGATGCTCGGCGCCCTTCGCCCCCGGATGCAGCGGATTGCCGGAGCAGTTCAGGGCGGCGATCGTCATGCCGTGATCCTTGACGGCAGCGACGAATTCCCGGCGCGTCGTGTCACTATCGAGCATGGCATCGAGGTTGATATGAGGTGCGCTCGACCAGTTGCCGCAGGCAAATTCGAGGGTCTCCAGCCCGAGTTCGGCCGACGCCCGCAGCATGTCCTTGAACGACAAGCCGCCGAGGCTGTCGGTGATCATTCCTATTTTCATCGTATCAATCCCAGTCTTAGAACTTGATCGGTTCGAAGCGGCCGGACTTTGCCGACGCAAGGGCGGCTTCGCAGAGGATCATTGCCTTGCGTCCGTCGCTCGCGCCGACATCCGGCTTCTTGTTGGCAAGCACGCACTCGATGAAGTGATCGAGCTCGGCGTAGTAGGAGTCCATGTAGCGCTCGACGAAGAAGTAGAGCGGCTTGTCGCGCGATACGGCCTCGGAGCCGAAGGCTTCAACCGAGGTCGGCATGCGGTTGCCGGCTCGCAGCATGCCGTTCGAACCGTGTACTTCGATGCGTTGGTCATACCCATAAACGGCGCGGACACTGTTGTTGATATGGCATTGGCGGCCGGAGGCGGTGCGCAGGACGAACATCGCGGTGTCGTAATCGCCGTGCTTGGCATAGTAGGGCAGTACCAGGCAGGATCCGGTCGCAAACAGCTCGACGGGCTCCTCGCCGAGCAGGTTGCGCGCCATGTCGAAGTCGTGGATCGTCATTTCGCGGAAAACACCGCCGCCGCCGGCAAGCGCTTCCTCGGTCTCCGCCTCAGGGTCGCGGCTGGTGATGATCACCTGTTCAACGGAACCGATCTCGCCGGCATCGAGACGCTCCTTGAGAGCGCGGAAGCTGGGGTCGAAGCGGCGGTTGAAGCCGATCTGGAACAGCGCGCCGGCCTTTTCGATTGCCGCGAGGCATTCATCTGTACGGCCGATGTCGAGATCGATCGGCTTCTCGCAGAAGATCGCCTTGCCCTTCGCCGCTGCCACCATGGCAAGCTCGGCATGGGTCTTGGTGGCCGAGGCTATCATCACCGCCTTGATGGTCGGATCCGAAAGCGCCGTCTCGGTGTCGACGATCTTCGCGCCTGTCTGCGCGGCGATGCGTTGCGCCGCTTCGGGGCGCGGGTCGACGATATAACGAAGCCGTGCCTTCGGATGGCGCGCAAGGTTTCCTGCATGGACGCTGCCGATCAGGCCGGCGCCAAACAAACAAATGTCGATCATTTCAGTTACTCTCTCCTCGGGCCGGTTCGACCGGCCATTGATGGACAATGCGGACCTCGATCCGCGGCTATTTGACCGCTCCCATGGTCAGGCCACGCACTAGGTGGCGTTGTACGAGCAGGGCGAAGACGACGATGGGCAACGCTCCGATCACGCCGGCCGCCGCCATGGATGCCCAATCGGTGTCGATGCGGCCGATCAAAGTCGCCGTGCCGCGCGGCATGGTCATGGCCTTTGGGGTGGCGGTCAGTGCCAGGGCGAACATGAACTCGTTAAAGGTCACGATCACGGCGAAGATGGCGGTTGCGGCAATGCCAGGAGCCGCCAGCGGCAAGGTCACTCGGCGAAAGGCACCGAACCGGGAGTCGCCGTCGACCATGGCGGCCTCCTCGAGGTCGACCGGAATTTCTCGGAAGAAGCTTTCCATCATCCAGACGCAGAAGGTCACGTTGAAGGCGGTATAGGTGATGATCAGGCCGAGCCACTGGTCAAGCAGGCCAAGACGCAGCATCAGCAGGTAGACCGGGATCAGGATTACCACCGGCGGCACGATGCGCAGCGTCAGCAACAGCAGGCCGATCTTGCGTTCCAGCAAGAAAGGCAGACGAAAGCGGGCCATCGCATAGGCGCCCAGCGTGCCGAGAACCAAAGCGATGGAGACCGACACGGTTGTCACTACCAGCGAGTTGGTCAAATAGGCGCCGAAGTTCTTCTCCGAAAAGAGCCGCAGATAATTGTCGAAGGTCGGTACATGGGGGTAGAGCGTGCCTTCCTGCGTGATTTCCTTGTTGGACTTAAGCGATGTCGAGACCAGCCAGTAGATTGGCACCAGGACGATGAACACGATGAACGACGTCACACTGGCCCTTGCGAGACGGGAATTCATTCCTGAGCCTCCTTCTGAAGAAGACGAACGGCCGTAAGCGCCATGGCGAGCACGATCAGTCCGACAGTGACGAACATTGCCGAGGCGTATCCGGTTTGTTGAAACTTGAAGGCGGTATCATAGCCGTAGATCGAGACGAGCTTGGTCGCTTCGCCGGGGCCGCCGCGGGTCAGCACGAAGACTTGGTCGAAGGTCCCGAAGGCGTCGATCGTCCTGAGCACGATGGCGATAGCTAGCACCGGTCGCATCATCGGCAGCGTCAGATCGACGAAGCTGCGCCAAGCGCCCGCACCGTCGACGCGGGCCGCTTCGAACGGTTCCTGCGGCAAGGATTGCAAACCTGCGAGCAGGATGAGGAACATCAGCGGCGTCCATTCCCAAACGTCGAGAACAACAAGACCGATGAAGGCGTTGACCGGATCGCCAAGGATCTGGACCTGACCGCCGCCAATCGCCACGGAGAGGGCCGTGATCATGCCGGCGTCGCTGGCATAGATCAGACGAAACAGGATCGCCACCACGACAGGTGTGATCACCATCGGTATGATGAGTACCGTTCTGAGAAGTCGGATGCCTTTGAATTCGCGGAGGCAGAACAATGCCAGCGCAAAGCCGAGCACGGTCTCGATTGCCACCGCCAGGAAGACGAACCTGATACTCACCCACAGAGCGTTGAGGAACTGGTCGTCGCTCCAGAGGCGCACATAGTTATCCAGCCCGGCCCAGCCAACCGCCGTGCCGTAGCGGTAGGCTTGCACGCTGGCGCGCAAGCCGTCCCAGAATGGATAGACCAGGACGCAGAGCACGACCAGGACCGCGGGTGCCAGCATCAGGTAGGGCAAGGCAAGATCTAGTCCGGCGCCCTGAAGCCGTTGTTTGGTCAGGATCTGGCCCTTCGGGTTCATTGATAGTATCCCGCCCTTCGGGTTCATTGATAATATCCCGCCTGAGCGAGGTATTCCTTGACCTCATTGGCCGCTGCGTCCATCGCGGCTCCGCCGCCAGAGCCGGCCTGAAGCGCTTTGTTGAGCTCGATGCCGAGCAGCTCCTCAACCTTTGCCCATTCCGGCATACGCGGCCGGGGCAGCGCGCCGGCGTCAAGCTGCTGGAGCGCGACCGGGATCAAACGATTGCCGGGCTTGGCGATGCCAAACGCGCTGCGCTTGACCGGGATCATTCCGGCTTCGGCGACCTTCGCCTGGGTATCTGCGCTCGTATACCACTTGAGGAATTCGATCGCGTTCGCCTTGTTCGGCGCCGACTTCGGTACGCCGGCTATGAAGATCCCGAGCTGTGAAATGGCCTTCACCTGCTTCGGAACAACCCCGAAGTCGAGTTTGCCGACCACCTTGGACTGGGCCGGATCGTCGGACTTCAGTGCATTGCCGGAATATTGGATGATCGCGCCGGCATCGCCGCCAAGGATGGCCGCCCCTTCCTGATCGGAGTCGAATTCGACCACGCCCGCCGGAGCGTTCTGCTTCATGGTGCCGACGAAGAAGTCAGAGGCGGCCTTACCGGCTTCCGAGTTGAACGTCGGGTTCCACTTGTCATCGAAGAACTCGCCGCCGAACGACAGGAAGATCGAATACCAGCTGGTGACGATCGAGTTGCCGGCGACGCCGCGGAAGACGACCGGATACTTGATCTTGCCCGACGCGACGCCTTCCTTACCTTTGGAGATCACCTCGTCCCAGGTCTTCGGCGCTCCGTTGGTATAGACATCGTTGCGATAGGTCAGCGTCTGCAGATCGCCGATGAAGGGCGCGCAGATCAGGGTCGGCGTTGCATCCTTGAATGCGGCGACACGCGGGCCGCTTCGTGGCGGCCAGAAACCCATATCGATTAGCGGGCCGATCCAGTCCTTGTCATCGACGCCAAGGCCGGCGGCGCCCAGATCCTCGAGCACATTGGCTGCGCCGAATTGCGGTACCCACGGATCGTCAAGCAGATAGAGGTCGTATTGCCCCGCGCCGTTCTGGGCGTCGGCGAACCACTTCTCGAGGGTCACGCCGTATTCGTCTTCCAGGAAGTCGATGTCGAAGCCTGCTTCCTTGGCAAGCGGGATGATTTTCTGCTTGAAGGGGGTCAGGCCGCCATCGGCGAACGCGCCGATAATAACTTTCTTGCCGGCAGCCTTAGCAGGCGCCGGAATGATCAAGGTACCGATGCTGGTGGAGGCGAGTGCCAGCAAAACCGTTGCCTTGAGTAGGGAACGGCGGGATGTCGTCAGGTAGGATTTCTTATCGTCCGTCATGCTCTGTTCCTCTCTGTTTTTTCCACTCTATGAACAGCGGTTTTGCCAGCCGTATCGAAGAAGCAGGCATTGCCGACATCGAAGGAGACGCCAATGTGGTCTCCCACCGACGCCCGGAAGCCGCGATCGGCGCGCACTGTCAGCCGCCCGCCGTCGACACGCACATCGACCAGGGTTTCGTTGCCCATCGGTTCGACCACGTAGATTTCACCGGCCATCGAGCCCGTGACACCTGGCTCAGTTAAATGCAGATCTTCCGGCCGAATGCCGAGTTCGGTAACACTGGCTGCGCGGCAGGCCTCAAAGCGCTCACCCCTGATCGCGAGGCGGGCGCCGCCGACCCGGATGTCTGTTCCGTCCGCCTTGACCGGCAGGACGTTCATCGGCGGATTGCCGACGAACGTGGCGACGAAGCGGTTGGCCGGGCGGTCATAGACTTCGGCTGGCGCCGCCAGCTGCTGCAAATCACCACCGTGCATGACGGCGATCAGATCTGCCATCGTGAGGGCTTCGGCCTGGTCGTGGGTAACGTATATCGTCGTTGAGCCGAGGCGCTGGCAGAGCCGTTTAATCTCGCCGCGCATGGTCAGGCGCAGACGGGCGTCGAGATTGGACAATGGCTCGTCCATTAGGAATGCCGTCGGATTGCGGACAATTGCACGGGCAAGGGCAACACGTTGCCGCTGGCCGCCGGAAAGCTGGCGAGCGCGCCGGGTCAGTAGATGGTCGATCTCCAAGATCGCGGCAACCTCAGCGATCTTGGCCTTGCGCTCGTGATCGGGCATGCCGCGGAGCCACAGTGGGTAGCCGATGTTTTCCTCAATTGTCATCTGCGGGTAAAGCGCATAGCTCTGGAACACCATGGCGATGTCACGATCGCGCGGCTGCAACCGCGTGACATCGCGTTCGCCGATCAGCACCTGGCCGGCGGTCGGCATTTCGAGGCCAGCGAGAATGCGTAACGCCGTAGTCTTGCCGCAGCCCGACGGACCTAGCAGTGCAAGGAAGGCGTGGTCGGGCACGCTGAGGTTGAGGGATTTCAGGACGTTGAACGCCCCGAAGCTCTTGACGACACCGTTGTAGCGAACGGAACTCATGGCCACCTCGTCAGGTTGTTTGGCAATTGGAAGCCGGGATACCTCGATCCGCGACGGTAAGCCCGGCCTCGATCGCCATGGCGCGAAGGTTGCGGTAGCCCATCGTTGCATAGGTGAGGGGATGGGCCTTGGCGGGATCCTGTTCAGCCTCGACAACCAGCCAGCCGGAGTAACCGGCATCGGCCAGGATCTTGAGTAGCGTCGGATAATCTTGCGCGCCGTCTCCCGGCACCGTGAAGATGCCTTCCATCACGGCGTGCATGAAGCTCCAGTCTTCGGCGCGGGCGCGCTTCAGGATCTCTGGCCGGACATCCTTGCAGTGCACGTGGACGACGCGGGCGAGGTGGCGCTGCAGCAACGCTTTCGGGTCGCCACCGGAAAAGGCGCAGTGACCGGTGTCGTAGAGCAGGCCGAAGGCCTCGCCGGTATTGGCCATCAACTTGCCGATCTCGTCGTCGGTTTCGACGATCGTGCCCATGTGATGGTGGAAGGCCATCCGCACGCCGAAATCGGCAAAGCGTTCCGACAGCGTGGTGATCTTGGCGCCGTAAGCTTTCCACTCGTCGTCGGCGAGATGCGGACGTTGCGAGATCGGGTCGTGGATGGCGCCGTGGCGGCCACGCGAGGTGTCGGCGTAGACCACATGCTTGGCGCCGAGGTCGCGCAGCAGCGTCAGATGCGGTAGGATCGCCTCGAATTCCTGATCGATGTCGTGGTCGAGGATGCGGCCATCGTACCAGCCGGAGACGAGGTCGAGCTGATGCTGCTCGAGGATCGGGCCAAGCTCAGCGCTCTTGCGCGGGAACTTGCCGCCGAGCTCCGTGCCCGCAAAACCCGCCTTGCGGGTTTCCGACAGGCACACCTCCAGGGGGGTGTCTCCACCGAGTTCCGGCACGTCGTCATTCGTCCACGTGATCGGATTGATGCCAAGCCTTACTGTCATACGAGTTGTCTTTCCAATAATAGATGCTTCACTTGACGCTCCCTCTTCCTCGCGGTTGAGGGTCGCCCTACTACGCTGGCCGGAGCGCCGCATATCGAAACCCGGTGCGATTCGACCAACTGCAGGCAAGGATGGTGGGGAGATACATCTGAAGGTGCACGCCGAACCCTCCCAGCCGCGCTACCTCAATGCGAGTGTAGATCCCCCTCCAGAAATCACCCTCGATCTGCGGTTAGACTACACCTATCTGTAACCTGCACGAGTTCCAGTTTGGCGGAAAAATTAGGAACCAGTTGTCAGTGGTCGTCGGAAGACGTAGCGTGGCACATCGTCTGGTCCACGTCAGGAAACGCCTGTGTCATCCGCACGCTGTCTCCGCCAATCTTTTCCCCTCGACATGATTGCTGTCGATCGAACCAGCGAGATGTCCCTGCATCGGCAGCTGCACCGCGCGCTGGTGAAGATGATCCAGGACAGGACGCTTGCCGCCGGTACGGCCTTGCCGTCGACGCGCGAACTCGCTGCCGATCTGGCTTTGGCCCGCAACACTATCATCGCGGCCTATGACCAGCTCGTCACCGAGGGCTATCTCGTCAATCGACAGGGCGCTCGCTATGTCGTAGTGGATCTCCCTCTGTTGCCGAAATTGCAGACCCCGTCGCTGATCATCCCAAGCGAGCGGACTCTGTCGGTGCGAGGCATGGCATTGATGCACCAGCCGTTCCACCATGGATCGCCGGGATGCTTCGCCTTTCATCCGGGCATGCCCGACGCTCATAACTTTCCCTTTGGCGTCTGGGGTCGCCTGCTGGCGCGGCGGGCCAGCTTCGCCGGAGACAGCTTGTTCGGGACCTACCACGTAACAGGCTTGCCTGAACTGAAGGAGGCGATCGTCGGCTACCTGGCCTCCTCGCGCGGTGTCATCTGTACCAAGGAGCAGATCGTCATAACCACAGGCGCACAAGCGGCCTTCGATCTTCTGGCGCGCCTGCTGCTCGATCCCGGCGATCGGGTGTGGATGGAAGAGCCAGGCTACTACGGTGCCAAGGCGGCCTTCACTGTCGCTGGCGCCGATGTCCGTCCCATGCCGGTCACCCTCGAGGGATGGCAGATGGGCCGGCCTCCGAAAAACATCCGGTTGATTTATGTGACACCGGCCTGCCAGCATCCCCTTGGAACGTCAATGCGCATGGAGCAGCGGCTGCAGCTGCTGGAGCTCGCGGAAAGAAGCAATGCCTGGATCATTGAGGACGATTTCGACGGCGAATATCGGTTCCAGGGCCGACCGGTTCCCGCCGTGCATGGAATGGATCGCTCCGGCAACGTCATCTACGTCGGCACCTTCGCAAAACTACTCTTTCCGGCGCTTCGTCTCGGCTTCATGGTCCTACCACCGGGCCTCTGCGATCGCATCCACCCCGCCCTCAGCACAACAGGACAGTTTCCGCCGCTCTTCCTGCAGGCAGCGCTCGCTGACTTCATCGTCGAGGGACACATGAGCCGACACCTGAAACGCATGCGGCGGATCTATGCTGGCCGCCGGCAATTCTTCTATTGGATCTGCGAGGAGCGGCTTTCCGACTACATGCAGTTGCTGAACGCCGAAGCGGGCATTCAGGTCGTTGGGCACTTGCGCAAGGGCCTGAGCGACATCCAGATCGGCGAAGCCGCGACAAGGCTCGGCATCAATGTATCACCGCTGTCGAAATACTATCAGCATGAGACACCCATCCAAGGGCTCGTGCTGGGATACGCCGCCTGTAACAAGTCGCAAACGGAACTGGGGATCGGCCAGCTGGAACGAGCGTTCGAGGAACATGTCGGCGTTCCGTCCCATTCCTAGTGATAGTGGTACCATCAAACTTGTTTGAAACGGCACTTCTGAAGATACCGAAATCTGAGTAGCTTTCCTTCAACAGCAGTCGCTTACATGGGAGAGTTGCGATGTACTACTATGGGCAGGAAGAAATCGATGCACTGGCAAATGTCATCCGATCCGGCGTCCTTTTTCGGTATCACGAAGGTAGCCAGTGCGAGAAGTTCGAGAGCCGTTATTCCAACTTTCTCGGGGTCAAGCATTTCTCGTTGGCGGTGAGTGGCTCTTATGCGCTGTCGGCCGGACTGATGGGCCTCAACATTGGTCCGGGTGATGAGGTGATCATTCCCGCCCACACCTATATGGCGACCGCAACGTCGGTTCTCGCCGTTGGCGCGATCCCGGTAATCGTCGACATCGACGAGAGCGTGACGATCAGCCCTAAGGCCATCCGCGCAGCCATTGGGCCGCGAACGAAGGCCATCATCCCCGTACATATGTGGGGCGCCGCCTGTAACATGGATGAGATCATGGCTATCGCGGAGGAGTTCAACCTCTTCGTGCTGGAAGATTCGTGCCAGGGCGTCGGCGGCTCTTACAAAGGACGAAAGTTCGGCTCGATCGGCCATGCTGGCGCATTCAGCTTCAACTACTTCAAGAACATGAGTTGCGGCGAGGGTGGTGGTCTTGCCACCAACGATCCCCAGGTCGCCGAAAGGGTGCGATGCGCCATCGATCCGTGCCACTACTATTGGCAGGGCCGAACCGACAGCATAAAGCCGTTTGCAAGTAATGGCGCCCGTGCCTCGGAATTCATGGGGGCGCTCCTCAACGTTCAACTCGACCGCATCGACGGGTTGATCTCGAGCATGCGCAGGGAGAAGAAACGCATCATCGCCGGTACTGCGAGCCTCGACAATCTCGGCCTCAGATTAAGCCCGATGAACAGTCCGGACCACGATTGCGCAACACACGTCATGTATCTTCTGCCTAACGCCGAGGCAGCAAACCGGTTCGTCGAGGTCTTCCCGGCCGTAATCGCCGGTAAGACCGGCCGCCACACCTACACCGAATGGGACCAGGTACTGCAGCACGAGGGCGCTTTCCACCCGGTCCTCAACCCCTACAATCTGATTGAAAACCGCGAATGCCGTCGTGAATATTCGCGAGACATGTGTGCCTCGTCGCTGGATATCCTGGCTCGCACGGTCATGGTCCCGACCGATCCGCTCCGAGTACCGGAAAAGACCGCCGATATCATCCATGACATTGCGGAAGCTGCACGTATCGCACTCACCAACGCTGCCCCGGCGTCTGCCACCGTTCGCACGTCCGGCGCCGTCGACATTCAGAAATACACCTGACGGGGCTGCATTCCAGCGGGGCTGCGTTGCTTAATCACATTCATGCAACGCAGCCCCTGTCTTTTGACCGCAGGCTTTCCTGGAACGCGGCCCTAAGCCGCTCCAATCCTTTTTGCCGTTCGGTTGAGCCAACACCGGTATAGCCCATGATGATGCCCTGTTCCGGCGGCGAATGACGGTAATGCGGCGAAAGCGGGCTGACGTCGACCGCGTGCGCGGCCGCCAACCCGCAGAATTCCACGTCCGACATCGGCATCTTGAACCGGCCCACAACTTGCATGCCGGTATCGATCTGTTCGACCGACAGCCATTCGCCGAGATAGGCGTTGCATTCCCGGACGAATTCGGCCTGACGCTCGGCATAAATGCGTCGCATCTTTGCGAGGTGCTTTGCAAAGAAGCCCTCCTCGATAAAATCCGCAAGTGTCGCCTGCAGCAGAAGAGGCGGGTGTTTGCCGGTAATGCTGACGGCCGCGTCGAACGCTTGGCTCAGGCGCGCCGGCACGACGACAAAACCGATGCGGAGAGCAGGGAACATCGTCTTGCCGAAAGTGCCGACGTAAAGAACCGTGCCGTTTTTGTCGAGGCCCTGCATGGCAGGGATCGGTTTGCCGCGATAGCGATACTCGCCGTCATAGTCGTCTTCAATAATCCACGCGTTCAGGTTTTCTGCCGCGTTCAACAACTCGAGGCGATTTTCAAGACGCATCGCGAGCCCCATCGGCCATTGACAGGATGGCGTGACAAAGAAGAGCCTCGGATTCAGCTCGAAGGCGGTGCGAACGGACCATCCATCGCGGTTGACGTAGAGCGGGATCGGAACACCGCCGGCCGCCAGCATCGCGCTGAAGGCGCCGGAATATCCGGGCTCCTCGTAGCAGAAGGCGTCACCTTCATCGAGGAGAAGGCGCGCGCAGAGGTCGAAGGCCGACTGCGCCCCGGTAACGATGATAACTTGCGACGGCGTGCACTCGACGCCGCGCGAAACCCCAAGATAGTTGGCAATTGCCGTTTGTAGTCTCGGGTGACCCGAGAGCGAATGATAGCCAAAGATCTCCTCGTGGGGGTAACGGGCATGCCTCTTCAACAGGCGGGCCCAAGTGGAAAACGGAAACTCCCGAATATCGGGAAAGCCCGGATGAAAAGCGATTTGCCCGGGAACGGTCTGATCCTTCGGCTGGCGGACAATGACGTTGCCGCGCCGCGACAGTTGCGGAAGATGCAGTTCGTCCTGCTGGGAGTCCGGTTTCTTGGTCGGTTCCGGCAGATCGCTGATCCACGTTCCCGAGCCTGACCTGCATTCGACATAACCCTCCGCCAGCAAGGCGTCATAGGCGGCGATCACAGTATTGCGGCTGATGTGTAGCTCGTCGGCAAGCGTGCGGCTGGAGGGCAGCCGCGTGTTAGCCTTGAGCTTCCCGCTCAGGATCAGACGGGTTAGTTCGTTGTAAAGCTGGCGGTGGAGCGCCGTCTCGGCGTCGGCGTCAAGCGTCAGCAGATCTAGGGAAAACTGCATTCGCTTTCGCATGAAGTGGCACCATCAAAAATCGCGAATTTGTCCCTTTTGCTGGGGTCATTATCGACGTTAAATTTTCTACGTCAACTATTCAGGTCCCGCCCAGCGCCGAGCCGGGTCGGCAAAGCCGGGGGGTACAAAATGAAAGTAGCCATTGTCGGGACGGGCGGCATTGCCAAGGTCCACGCACGTGCGATCCTGCATCTTGGTGGAGAAATCGCCGGCGTCTGCGGCAGTTCACTGGACTCGGCCAAGTCCTTCGGCCATGGCCGGCCTTACGGCGACATCGAACAAATGCTAGCCGAGGTAAAGCCTGACGTCGTTCACATCTGCACGCCGAACCACCTCCACAAGATTCAGGCGATCGCTGCTTTCGAAGCGGGGGCGCACGTTCTATGCGAAAAGCCCATCGCTGCTTCTATCGACGACGCCTCGCTGATGATCGAAGCTGCCGCACGTGCGGGCCGCGTCGGTGCCATCATGTATCACAATCGTGGATATCCGCTCGTGCAATTGATGCGCGAGCGCATTGCCTCTGGGGAGGTCGGGCGGCTGCTTCGCGTCGGCGGATGCTACATGAACGACGAAGGCTTGTCCCCCGATCGGTTCACCTGGCATTTCGTTTCGAAGCAGGTCGGGCGCTCATTCGCGATGATGGATATCGGCGTCCATTGGCTGGATCTAGTCGAGCATGTGACCGGCCGCTTTATCTGTGAGGTGACCGCACAGTTCAGCACCCATCACCCGAAACGCGTCTGGTCCGGCCACCCGGGGCAGGGACCGCGCCCACCCGGACGGGAGCTCGAGAACGGTGTTGAAGTGGACGTGCAAGTGGAGGATCACGCCGAGATCATGGTGCGCTTCGATAACGGCGCCTCCGGCAGTGCCACAATCAGCACGGTGTCGGCCGGCTACCCCAACCGGCTGGCGATCTCGGTGGACGGCACCAATCTCGGTTTGGATTGGACGCAACAGGAACCGGAGTGGTATCTGGAGCGGCGAGGCGAGGGCCTTTTGAAACGCTTCCGTACGCCTAACGACCTTTCGCCTGACAAATCCTACATGACGTTCCTGCCGGCGGGCCACGCCGAGGGACACGGGGAGGCGTTCAGAAACGTCATTTCGCAAGCATGGCGCGGCATGCGGGGAAAGCCTGCGGAATTTCCAAGCTTCGAGGATGGGCTGCGGGGCTTGCGTCTCGTCGAAGCCGCAATTCGGAGCGCTGCGGAACGTCGCACCATTGCGGTCGCGCCATGAGTGGCAATCTGAGGGTCGGCAAAGTGGCACCATCAGGATTGATGGAAGCGGTGCTTTGCTGCGAATGCGATGCCTCTAAAGTACCGGCATCGAGATGAACGAAGTCCAACTGAAGTCACGCAGATACTTGGGAGGGTAGCATGATGAATAGACGACAATTTCTCGGTTCCACGGCGGGTTTTGCGCTGCTCGCGAGCCCGTTTGTAGCCAGAGCTGCCCAGCGGGAGCTTCGGATCGCGGTCTGGCAAGGCTATGCCGAGCCCGAATGGGTCAAGCCCTTTGAAGAAGCAAACGATGTCAAGGTCAACATCACCTACTTGACCTCCGACGAAGAGTTCTTTGCCAAGATGCGCGGATCGCAGGGAGCGGGTTTCGACGCTTTCTCCATCAACACGTCGCTGGTGCCGCGCTATCAGAAACTCGGTCTCGTCAAGCCGATCGACCCCACCAAGGTTGCGCGCATGGACCGCCTGAGCCCGGTCTACAAGAACGTCACTGACTTGAACATCGACAGTCAATTGTGGGGCATTCCCTTTGCCTGGGGCTCGCAGCCGCTAATCTACGACACAGCGCAGTTCGACCAGGCTCCCGACAGCTGGCACGTGATGTGGGATGAGGGCAATGCTGGGCAGCTCATTAACTTCGACGATCCGGGTACAATCACACTCGCTGCGTTGCTGCTCGGCTTTCCGAATCCTTACAAGCTCGAGCCCGATCAGTTGCAGGCCTGCAAGGCGAAACTCATCGAGCAGAAAAAGCTCCTAATGACCTACTACACCGGCTTCGACGACGGCGTGAAAATTTTTGCCGAGAATAAGATCAAGGCGATGCTGTCGATCGGAGAGCTGCAGCTCGTCAACCTCAAGAAGCTCGGTGTGGACGCCATGCTCACCATCCCGAAGGAAGGGGCAACCGGCTGGCTCGACTGCTGGGTCGTTTGCAATGGGGTCAAGGACGTCGATCTCGCGCACGCCTGGATCAACAACTGCATGGCCGACGAGGTTGGCACGGTACTTTCCACCAAGTTGAAATACGGCAACACGACCAACCAGAAAGCCAATGAGGACAATGGCCTGACCTACGCCGACAAACTGTTCTTCGCGCAGCAGGCGGAAAACCAGGAGGCGCGAACAGCCTTGTGGAACGAGATCAAGGCGGCTTAGAAAATCGACGGGGGGTGATGCTCATGCATCGCCCCCGATCCTCTTTCGCAATACCGCTCGGCGGTGCACGTGGTCGTTAGACGCAAGAAGGGAAAGCGGCGCGATGTCGTCTCTTGAAGGAGAGCAGGATCTTGTCCTGCGCGGAGTGAGCAAAAGATATGGACATTTGCAGGTCCTGCAGCCGACCGAGCTTCATGTCCGATCGGGTGAATTCCTGACGATCGTCGGATCTTCGGGGTCCGGCAAGACGACCCTCTTACGGATGATCGCAGGCTTTACCAACAATACCTCCGGGGAGATTCTTTTTCAGGGACGCGACATCACCAATGTGCCGACCCACAAACGCCCCTTCAACACGGTCTTCCAGGACTACGCGCTTTTTCCGCACATGACGGTAGCCGAGAACATCGGTTACGGGCCGATGATCCGCCGCCAGCCGCGCGAGGCGATCACCCGCAAGGTCAACGAGGCGCTGTCGATCGTAGGCTTGCAGAAAATGATCGACCGTATGCCGTCGCAGCTCTCTGGCGGGCAGAAACAGCGTGTCGCGCTTGCCCGTGCACTCGTTTGTGAACCTAAGGTGCTGCTGCTCGACGAACCTCTTTCCGCCCTCGATGCCGAAATGCGCTATCAGATGCAAACCTTCCTCAAGGATCTGCAGCGTCGTGTTGACACCACCTTCATTCTCGTCACACACGATCAGGAGGAGGCGATCACGATGTCCGATCGCATTGCGGTGATGAGCGCAGGCCGGATAGAACAGGTCGGCGACCATCGCGAAGTCTACTACGCGCCGAAAACGCCGTTTGTCGCGAGCTTCTTCGGCGATACCAATCTAATCGCCGGGACCTTGACTCCCGATGGTGGCCTTCAGACGCCGCTTGGACTGCTTGCCGACGTCGCCGCAAGGGGACCGCGCAAGGGAAAGGTAATCGCCTCCCTGCGCCCAGAGGCCATCCAGCTTAGCGCGGCAGGCAGAAGGGATGCTGGTATTCAGCGCGAAGGCGAGAGAATCTGTATTTCCGCGCGGATTCAGAGAACCATCTTCGCAGGCCCGCTGACACGCGTCGTTGCAACCTGCGACGATCATCCCGAGATCGAATTTCTGGTCAAGGTCACGAGCGGCGATTTGCCGGTGTCGAGCGTGCCGGGGACTTCGGTTCGACTTCGCTTTTCTGCGAAGGATCTGGCAATTGTTCCGGTCGACGGTGACGAAGCCGCATCCGCTCCCGGACATCTTAAACTTGTCGCGGCTTCGGAAGGTGCGAGATGAGGTTGGGAGCACGCCTTTTCCTGTTTCTGATCGCCGCGGCAGGACCGGTTCTGTTGGTGCTGCTGCCGCTCAGTGGCTTTGTCTTGAATTCGTTCTATTCGATGAACGGCAGCGAAATCGTGCGAGGTTTTTCGGCCGGCAACTACGCCGAGTTCGCCAACAACAAGGCCTATGTCGGGGTCCTTTGGCACACGATCTGGCTTTGCGGCCGTGTCGCCCTAATCTGCCTATTGCTGGCCTATCCGCTGGCCTGGTACGTCTGGCAGCAACCGGAGGCCAAACGCTTTCCATTGTTGCTGGTGATCATCTTGCCGCTGTTCATGAGCTATATTGTCAAGCTGTTCACGATGCGCTCGCTTCTAGCGGTAACCGGGTTAATGAATGAGCTGTTGCTCGACGCCGGTTTTCTCGCCAAGCCGACGACGGCGTTTATGTTTAATGAAAACGCTATCCTCCTGACGATGGTCGCGATGTACCTGCCGTTCGTGTTCCTGCCGATATATCTGGCCTTGGAACGCATTCCCGAATCTCTTGTACAGGCATCGGCCGATCTCGGCGGCACGCAGGCGACTACCTTCCGCCACGTGGTTTGGCCGCTCTCCGTTCCTGGCGTCATATCCGGAGCAATCTTCGCTTTCGTCCTGTCGCTCGGCGATTACGTGACACCGCAGATGGTCGGTGGTCCGAACGGCTTTACCTTCGGACGCGTGATCTTCTCTCAGTTCGGTGCCGCCTATAACTGGCCGCTGGGTGCTGCACTCGCGGTCGTCCTGGTGATCGTCAGCGGTGCGGCCATCCTGTCGGCAGGGCTAGTTTCCAAGAAGGGTGAGGCATAGCAATGAGGTCCAGCGGAGGAGAGAAATTTGTCTACGGGCTTTGCGCGGTCCTGTTTGCATTGACGGTGTTGGTTCTCTATGCGCCGATCCTCGTCAACGCGTTGCTTTCGGTGGTGCCGCGCAAAGCTGGCTCGCTGCATTGGGCGGAAGCCGGCGGCGGTGCCTATCTTGAGCTCTTCGGCAACGTTGACCTCATGCAATCGCTGTTTGCCAGTGTCATCGTCGCGGTTTCGGCTTCGGTCCTGTCGAGCGTGATCGCGGTCGTGATGGCGCTCTATCTCGACAGCAGGTTCGCTTTCGGTCGCCGGGCCATCGAGACGCTGATCTATCTGCCCTTCATCATGCCGTCGATGATCACCGGGCTGGCGCTTCTCATCTATTTCACCGCTTTGAAGGTGCCGCTCAGCCTGGCGACAGTCACTCTCGGGCACACGATATTCGTCCTGGCAATAGCCTATCGCCTGACAAGTGTGCGGCTCACCAATCTGTCACCTTCGTTGCGCGAGGCGTCAATGGATCTCGGCGCCAATGGCTGGCAGACCTTCCGCCATATTATCTTCCCACACCTTCAGCCTGCCATCCTGTCGGGCGTGCTATTCGCAGCGGCGATCTCCATCGACGAAACCCTGATTACACTGTTCCTGTCTGGGGATCGCATGACGCTTCCCATCCGTCTTTGGTCGATGCTACGCGTCGGCTTTACGCAAGAGATCAACGCCTTGGTAACACTCGTCATCGCGGGCACACTTGTGGTGGCACTGTTCGGCCTGCGCGTCTGGAAGAAGGACGGAAAGCTTGAATTTTGAGACTGAGTGGACCTGTTCCTCCTTTACGGTCCATTCACGTCCGGTATCCATCGTCGCGACCGTCAAGCGATGACCTGTATTTTGTGAGCGCGAAACACGGCACAATCGATACTCTATGACTGCTCGCCAGCGAGATCGGGCGGCGGGTCGTTCCGAGGCTTGGCGCCGACTACCGAAGCGGTCAAATATGAAAAACAGCACGCGGGGCTATGTGCCCGCTCAAGCACCGTTACTTGTTTTCTGATGGGACGACTATCCAATTTGATTGTGTCTACACGTGTAATTGGAGCAGGCTCTGCGCGCTGGTTTGTCACCGGAGGATGCTACGAAGCCTAACCGGTGGAAGTTGGCGCGTTGCCGATTGATATCGTTGGCGTCGTGTCGAACCACACTCGACTACCCGACGAGGGGCAGATCATCGAACAGGATGCCGCCGCGTCATCCCATGCCGGATCGTCGTGCGACCAGGTAGTGATCGGCCGCCCTGCGAGAGCCAGTTCCTGGCGCGGGCAATCCATGCACCTCCATCACAGTCTCTTCATGAACGGGAAGAAAAAGACAGTCTTTCCGCCAAGCCCGGATCCTTCAACGAAGAGCGTATGAGGTGGGGGGCCGCGCCTCCTCGGATTTTGCGATATAGTCTCACGGAGGAGGTGAAGCAGCCGTTGCTCTGGATGCCGAGTAAACTGAAAATCCGTCCGGTCCGAAGGCCTGTTCTCATGTCACCAACCGAATATCCGGCGACGCAGAGCGGGCTTGTCTAACGCAATCTCTCCCGGCTCGCTTTGCTTCGTAAAGCGCCATGTCGGCCCGGCGCATTGCGTCGTCAAGGCTTTCTCCGACGGGAATTTCGGCAACACCGAAGCTGGCACTGACGGTCAGTGTTGGAGGCAACCCCTCCACAGTGATCCCCGTCGCTCCGCGTCGTACAGAGCTGGCAAACAGCATGGCCGTTTCGACCGTTGTGTTCGGCATGAACACGGCAAACTCCTCGCCTCCAATGCGCCCGACGATGAAATTCGGCGCGGCGCCGGATTTCAGGAGGTCAGCAAAGGCGCGGATCACCTTGTCTCCGGCATGGTGACCGAACGTGTCGTTGATGCTTTTGAAGCGATCGATATCGCAGGTCATGACGGAATGCCGGACGGCGGGGGCGACAAGGCGGGCAGCGGCGACACCGTTCTCGAAACCGCGGCGGTTGGCAAGATCCGAAAGTACATCCCTTTCGGAATTGCTGCGTTCATCGGCCATGATATCGAGGACGAGGACCGAAAGCAGTGTCAGACCAACTGCCACGATCAATACGGCAGTCGATCCCTGTGAAATCAATGCGTAGTTTGTATGAATATAGTCAGTTGCCGCCGCGCCGGCACCGGCGGTCACTGCCAGACCAGCCTTTGCAAAGAAATGTAGACCGGTTGCGGTAAGCAGATAGCCGAGGACCCGATCGATTCTTGCGCGGCGCCGTGACGCGAAGACCGCAGCAGCGCTGGTGAGAATGACCAGCGCAAAAGGTGTTTGATAAGATAAGGCGTGCCGAAGCGTGCTACGCGGCAGGCCATAGATAAACAGATCAAGTAAGATGCAAAGGGTGAAAAAAGATATCGCCCAGAATGGCGCGATCCGCACGCCGTAAAGCTCGCCAATACCAAAGCGCAGCAGGATCATGCCACCAAGCACAGTTGCAAATGCCAAAACGGCGAAGAGCTTCGACAAATCTGTATACGCAACGAAGAGTTCACTGATGGCAGAAAGAGAGGCGACAGCAAAACCTGCCGAGAACCATAGCGCAGCCTGGCGCGACTGGCCGCGCACCGCCACGACGGCGAACACCAGCGCAAAGCAGATTGCGATGATGAAATTCACCACAAGGAAGAAAACTGCTCCATTCACCATTGCACAAGAATCCGCTGCCAATCCCGCCGAAGCTTCAGTACAAGTGTCTTAATAAACTGTGAAACGCGACATTGTTAAGTGGGTGGCTTTCCGGACATTCTCGGCGTGACCTGCGATCCGCCTCACGATACCTGAGCTCTGGCGAAGATCGACCCGATCACCAGTCGGGGTGGGGGGCGATGCCCCCGGCTAGAAAACCGGCAACTATGGGGACCGTTTCAAGGTTTCGCAGGTCCGATGATGATGATCTTCCCAACGACAGTTCCCCGCTCCAGAGCGATATGAGCTTGCGCCGTTTGGTCCAGCGGTAGAGTGAGCCCGATCATCGGGCGGCAGGCATCATCTTCAAGACAGTCTGTAATGTCGGCGATCGCGGCTTCCTTAAATGTGATCGGACTTTACCGCCCAACATCGATCTTCGTCACGGTAACACAGCCTTCGGTGAACGCCGGTCCTATTTTGGCGAAGACAAAATGCCCCTGATCAACGAAAAACGGCCCGGCGGAGCCGAGCCGTTTCACTGTGTTGGCCCGATAAAGCAGGATCTTACCAGGACGGGATCAGGGCGCCCTTGAACTGCTCGTTGATGAACTTGCGGATGCTTTCATCATGGTAGGACTCGACCAGTGTCTTGGCCCAGGGCGCGTCCTTGTCGGCGGCGCGGACGACGATGACGTTGGCATAGGGTGACTTTTCGCCTTCGATGGCGATGGCGTCGGTCTTGGGATGCAGGCCGGCTTCCATGGCGTAGTTGGTGTTGATGACGGCGGCATCGACGTCTTCAAGCGAACGCGGCAGCTGGGCGGCATCGATTTCGGCGAACTCGATGTTCTTCGGGTTCTCGACGATATCGGCAACCGTCACCTTGATGCCCGGGTTTTCCTTGAACTTGATCAGGCCCTTGCTAGCCAGAACCAGAAGCGCACGACCGCCGTTGGTCGGGTCGTTCGGGATGGCAACGGTAGCGCCGTCCTTCAGTTCGTCGAGGCTCTTCACCTTCTTGGAGTAGACGCCCATCGGCGTGGTGATGGTCGTGCCGATGCTGACGAGATCGAACTTACGGTCGGCAATCTGGTTGTCGAGATAGGGCTGGTGCTGGAACGAGTTGGCCTGGATGTCGCCGTCGGCCAGCGCCTGGTTCGGCACGACATAGTCGGAGAACTCGACGATCTCGATATTCAGACCCTTGGTCTTGGCGACTTCGGCGACCTTTTCCATGATCTGGGCGTGCTCGCCTGGCGTGACGCCGACCTTGATATCCTCGGCGAAGGCCGAGCCGGCTGCAAAGGCCGCAATCGCGGCAGCGATGATGAACTTTTTCACGGGAGTCTCCTTGGTATGTTATTGGATATGCGAACTAGAGATCAGTTATTCCGGTTACGCTTGTCGAAGCGGCGGGCGAGCCCGTCGCCGGCGCTTTGCACGACCTGCACGAGCACGATCAGCACCGCGACGACGAGTACCATCATCTCCGGATTGAAACGCTGGTAGCCAAAGCGGATGCCGAGGTCGCCCAGGCCTCCGCCGCCGACGGCCCCGACCATGGCCGAGTAGCCGATCAGACTGACGATGGTCATCGTCAGCGCCATCAGGATGCTGGGTCGCGCCTCTGGAAGCAGCACTTTGTAGACGATCTGGGATGGCGTTGCTCCCATGGCGCGGGCGGCCTCGATCAGGCCCTTGTCGACCTCGCGGATGGCAGATTCAACGAGGCGCGCGAAGAACGGAATGGTGGCGATGGTCAGCGGCACGATCGCTGCCCAAGTGCCGATAGAGGTACCCGTCAAAAGGCGTGTCAGCGGCACGATGGCAACGACCAGGATGATGAACGGCGTCGAACGAGCGGCGTTGACGACGAGGCCAAGCACGCGATTGGTTTTCGGTGCCGGAAACAGCTCACCCTTGCCTGATGTGGCGAGAAAGACACCGATCGGCAGGCCGATGATCGAGCCGACGATGCCGGCAACGAGGACCATTTGCAGGGTCTGCATCAGCGCCTTGGAGAGGAGGCCGAAAATCATATCAGGCGACATAGCCGAGCACCTCCGTTGTAAGGCCCGTTTCGGCATAGAAGCGGTTAGCCCGGGCGACGACATCCGGCTCCGCCGAATAGGAAACGACAAGTGAGCCAAAGGGCTCGCCCGATATCTCCTCGATCGCGCCAGCGAGAATATTGACGTCCGAGCCGAGCTCGGCGACAAGCCGGCCGGTCAGAGGTTGAAAGGCCGTGTCTCCGAAGAACACCAGCCGGACGAGCACACGGTCGCCGGCCGATGGCTGCGACTTGACGGCGGAGCGCAGCCAGTTCGGCAGTTTCAGGGCCGAGGCGAGCAGCGTGCGCGTCGTCTCGTGCTGCGGGTTGGTATAGACGTCGAAGGTACGGCCGGATTCGACGATGCGGCCGGCATCGATGACAGCCACATGGCTTGCGATGGTTTTCACCACCTCCATCTCGTGGGTGATCAGGAGAACGGTGAGACCGAGATCGGCATTGATCCGCTTCAGGAGCTCGAGGATCGACTGCGTTGTCTCCGGGTCGAGCGCCGAGGTCGCCTCATCGGAGAGCAGCAGCTTGGGGTCCGTCGCCAGCGCGCGGGCAATGCCGACGCGCTGCTTCTGGCCGCCCGAGAGTTCGGAAGGATAGCTGCCGGCCTTGTCACCGAGGCCGACAAGGTCGAGCAGCGGCCCGACCTTGGCACGGATCGCCTTCTTTTCGACGCCTGCAATTTCCAGCGGCAGCGCCACATTGTCGAAGGCGGTGCGCGACGACAGTAGATTGAAATGCTGGAAAATCATGCCGATCTGGCGGCGCAGGCCACGCAGACCGTCCTCACCAAGCGCGCCGACGTCGACACCATCGACGAGCACCTTGCCCGACGTCACGCTCTCGAGCCCGTTGACCATGCGGATGAGCGTCGATTTGCCAGCGCCAGAGCGACCGATTATCCCGGTGATGGCGCCGCGTTCAACTGTCAGATCGACGCTTTCGACGGCGGTGAAACCACCTTCGCCCGCGGGCCCGTAACGCTTCCCGGCGCCCTGGAAGGCTACCATCGGTACCGAATGTGCCACGGCGACCGGATCGCTTCCGGTTTGGCCGTCCGGCGCGGCGTATGTAGCGCCTGCGCGGCCCGCATGTTGGCTTGTCATGCTATGCTCTCAGATGTTGGTCTTCACAAACTGGGGGCTCTATAACCGCAAATGTACAAATTAGCCAATCCGCTGCACCTTCGAATACAAACACGTTCTGACAGATGGTTTCAGCAATGAGGATGCTGTTTTCTTCTGAAGTCGAGGCCGAAAGCTTAGGTTTCGGCGTCTCGGGATGGCGCCCAGACTTTACCGGCACGGTGCCTAGCCGCGTTGGCCGCCACTAGCAAATGGACGAGATATCGCTCGCGCATGTGAAATTGCGCGAGCGGACGTTACTCGAACTCTACGCCTCAAGTAGTTCGATCTTATGACCTTCAGGGTCCCTAATAACGCAACTGGTGCCCCAATCAGATTTGGAAGGGGGAGATATTATATCCACGGCGCTGCCCAGATTACTCAAGACTTTTGAGATCGAAGGGACTCGAAACCCTAGGCGAACCGCGGTCGTGTCTAAGCTCTCGGTGCCTTTGGGATAGATTTCAAAGACCGAGCCACCTGTCTTCGACGCGAGATGTTCGGGGCCTGAACCGTGCTTCTCCCTTTGGAACTGAAAACCAAGAGTTTGGTAAAACGAAGCGAGAGAACCAGGCTCGCTTGCCCTGAGGACGACTAGATTTAAAGTTGGAGCCTGCATTGGCATCATCCTACCTGGGAAGTTGGAATCTCTAGCCGGGCTTCCATTTCGTCGAAGACAACGCGCATCTCAAGGCGGCCACCCATCGCGGCCACATGCTTCGCCAGAGTTTCGAACTTGATGTTTTCCCGCTTCTCGATTCTGTTGACCGACGGTTGCTTGATCGAAAGAGCCTTAGCGAGCTCTACCTGCGACAGGTTGTTGAGCTTCCGCATGTCCACGAGAGTGAGGTATCCAATAGATCCCGACTTTTCGAACTGTCTGAATAACTGATCGACCCGATTAGCAGCCTTTTCCGCGTTTCGGTAGACCTCATCAGGTCTCTGTCCGTACGCATCGTCGGAAATGAATAGCCCTAGTCCAGCATGCGGGCGGAAGGAGATTTGCGTGGAGAAATCGTTCCTTGTGATGTCCAGAAATGTCTCGCCGTTCGGATCATCAGGAGCGTCAGTTTCAACGGCGAACCCAAGCTCTTGGAGGTGAGCGACTGTATCAGTCAAAAGGCTAGTTGCTGTCATATCGCCAATCCTTCTCCATTCGCGCCCAGCTTTTCGAGAATTACAGTTTTTTGAAACCCTATTGTTTCAATCCGTATAGCGCCATTTGCTCCGATGATCGTGTTGTGTGCTCTGGATCGATACTGGATGGCCCGGTACTTTCCGGGCGTTGTCAGCTTGTGGAGGGTACATTCGTCCATCCGTCTGAAAAGCTGAGGGGTTGGAGGCAATGCCGGAAATCTCGTCTTCAACGCCGTCGAGGGTCTCGCGGATAAGTTCAAACGCCTCATCATGTGTTCCTGCTGCCTCCGCGCCGGCCAGCCGCTCAACGAAGAGCGTGAATCGCTCTTGCTTAGTCCTCATATAATGCCATCAAATATACTCTGCAAGGTATAATATGGTTCTTTTCTTAATGTGCCTACAGCGCGGGCGATAGGCCTAACGCGCTAAACCTGACCTGGCCGCGCCTCGCCGGACGAGGACAAAACCCTTGTGCCATTGGCTCCCCAGGGCGGGCGGAGGAGAAAACGTGCTTCGCGCCGTCACTACACTTCTGTGGGATAGCTATGTCGCGGGCCCAGCAGAATTTTCATCGCCATGTCGAAAGGCTCGGTCGTCGTTCGTCTTTTGCTATGAAGACGGTGGAGGCAAAGACCTAATGAAGATTTATTTCAGCAGAAACCCCAATCCGCGACTCGCTGTCGCCGTGGCGCGGTTCTTAAAAATGGACGTGGAATTCGAGTTTGCCGCACCAATGGCCCCAGGGCAGTCGGAGCGATTTTCTTCACTCAACCCAAACCTTCTGTTGCCTATCTTGGAGCATAGCGGTCGCACACTTTGGGAGACCGATGCGATCGCGTGCTGGTTTTCCCGTCGTGTCGGCTCGAATTTCTGGAGAACCGACGATCTGAGCCGGAAATGATACGCTGGATCAGCTGGGCGAAGGAGAATTTCGTCAAGGCCTGTGACGTCGTGCATTGGGAGCGAGGCACGAAGTTGCGTTATCGCATCGGAACCTGTGACGAGAGGATGGTTGAAGAGGGTCTTGGACGATTCCACAAGGCCGCCGGCATTCTCGAAAGCCAGCTTGCTGATCGATCGTGGTTGGTCGGCGAGACGATTTCCTTTGCAGATTTTCGGATGGCGACATTCTTGCCGTTCAACGACGCCGCGCGCCTCCCGATTGATCGGTATCCCGCGATAAAACGGTGGGCCGACCGTCTCGATGAGATCGATGCATGGCGCGATCCGTTTTCCGGATTGGAGGCGCCAGATTTGCCGCCGATTCCCAGTCCGTCCTGAGATCCGTCTCAGCGCCAACGAAAATCGCAGTGGTTGCTGCAGCCGCTAGCGGAGCCTAGGCACCAATTGAACGAGACCCAAGCTTTTTCCTGGAAGCTTCACGTGCTGCCGCGCCATTCGATACGGGGTTCGATCAGGACGTGGCGAGCGTCCTTGCGTCCTTCTATTCGGCTAAGCAGCGCGTCGCTCGCGGTCCTGCCGAGTTCAGCGGCGTTCTGGTCTACACTTGTCAGGCCGACGAGCGGTATGGCCGCCATCGGCGAATTGTCGTAGCCGACAATTGCAAGATCTTCTGGGACCCGTATGCCACTCATGCGCGCGGCATTGATGAGTGGCACAGCATCGAGATCGGACCAGACGAAGACCGCGCGGGGACGGTCATTCAGGGCCAGAAAATCATTGATAGCGGCCCGGCGGTCGGATCCCACAAGCGGCAGACGGATGATGCGGGCCTCCAGGCCCGCAGCCTTCATGCCGTCAAGATAGCCCTTCTCGCGCTGGAGGGCGACGATGGTGGGCGGTGAATCGGCAAGGTCATAACCGAGCATCGCGATGTCGGTGTAGCCGGACCGCAACGCTGCCTCCACGGCGAGGCAGGCGCCCCGTCGATCGTCGGAATTGACCGTGTCATAGGTCTGCGCGTGCGGCTCATGGTGCGCGATGACGACGATCGGGATCTGGCGCGCATAGCGCTCCAGCACCTTGCTCGATATCCTGGGAGCGATGATGAGAACGCCATCCATGCGGTTGTCGATCATCGATTCGATCATGGAAGCTTCGATCGGGCTCGTGGAACGGCCGATGCCGATCAGTGCCTTGAAGCTGCTTTTCGCCAGCGTGGCATTGGCCTCCTCGATGACACCCGCCAGGAACGGGTTCGACAACTCGATCACCAGGACGCCAACCGTCTGCGTGCGGCCACGCATGGCTCGCGCTGCGACAGAAGGTCGGTAGTTCAATTTTTCGATCGAGATCTCGACCTTGGTTCGCAAGACCTCGCTCACTCCGTAAGCATTACGCAGAACTTTCGAGACCGCAGCGACGGAGACACCGGCATCGTGGGCCACGTCACGGATAGTGACCCTGTCTCTTGTCGCGTTAACGGTCTGATTTTTCATTCCAAATCGCCTCATTCCCCGGTGTTCGGAAAATTATAGACACAAAAGCTCTTGCGCGGCAATCGATAGTGTAGAATGATATACATAGAACGATACACACAAAGCAATCGCCGGAGGAATTGGCGATTGGGGGAGGTTCTAGATGAAGACTGTTTCGGCCCACGGCCTTGCCGGGGAAGACGGCCTTGCCGGTTCTGCGTTCCATTTTACAGCGTCGATGATCGGACCCGCCTGCGACGGTGGCCAGGCAACACAGGGCACATTCGTCGCGCGGGAATTCTCGCTCGATGTGGTTCCGGCCGAAGCAGTTCTTAGCATCTCGGCCCTGGGTCTCTACCGCGCCTTCCTCAATGGAAAACGCGTGGGTACCGATCTCTTGACCCCCGGCTGGACCTGCTACGACGACCGGATTGCCTATCAGGCCTACGATGTCGCTAAGCTCTTGCAACCCGGCAACAATCGCATCGAAATCTGGCTTGGCGACGGCTGGTATCGCGGCCAGTTGATGTGGGCATCCAACCCGATACTCAATTGCTGGGGCGACCGGACGGGGGCGATCGCAGAACTGCGCGCCGGCGGCGAGGTGCTCGTGAAAACCGACGAGAGCTGGAAGAGCGGCTTCACACCCGTAGTTCGCAACGGCATCTACTATGGCGAGGATTATGACGCCCGCATTCGTCCAAAGGACAGCTATGGCGTCGATGTGCTCTCCTTCGACAGGGCCTTGCTCGTCCCGCATGAGACTGGTGCGGTCAAGGAACTGGACGCTCTCTCACCGACCGACAGCTGGACGGAGGCCGATGGCCGCACTGTCTTTGATTTCGGACAGAATGCCGGCGCCTATGTCCGGCTGCGCCTTAAGGGTGTCGCCGGTGCAAAGGTGCGCGTCGAGCATTCCGAAGTGCTCGGCCCCGATCGCTTCTTCGACAATCGCAATTATCGCAGTGCGCGTGCTGAAGTCTCCTATACGCTTTCCGGGCAAGGCGAAGAGGTCTATGCGCCGCTCTTCACCTTCTTCGGCTTCCGTTACGCGCGCATCACTGTGACAGGTGAGGCCGAACTCACCGCCATCACGATGGTTCCGATAACCTCGGTACCCCTGACTGCCGGCGGGTTTACCTCAGGTGTTGCGAGCGTCAACCGATTGATCGAAAACACGATCTGGTCGCAGCGCTCGAATTTCATCGAAGTGCCGACCGATTGCCCGCAGCGCGACGAGCGCCTCGGCTGGACCGGTGATGCGCAGGTTTTCGCCGGAACGGCCTGCTGGCTTGCCGACAGCCACTCCTTCCTCAAGAAATACCTGCGCGATGTCATCCACGATCAACGGGCCAATGGGGCAGTGTCGCATTTTTCACCTGATCCGACGCGGCTCCATCCAATCGATGGCCGCGGTGACTGGGCGGGATCGACCGGCTGGGGCGATGCGATCGTCATCATTCCCTGGCAGCTTTACCTGCATTACGGTGACAGCGCTGCCTTGGAAGAGTGCTTCCCCGCAATGTTGCGCTGGCTCGATTATCTCTGGGGCATCTCTGATGGGCCGATCATCCGGCCGCCCGCGGTCTGGGGCGCGCACGGCTTCACCTTCGGCGACTGGCTTCAGCCGGTCGGGGATAACAGAAAACCCCGCCCGACCATAGCAGATGATTGCGCAGCTACCCTTTATCACTTCATCTCAACGCAACTGACGGCAAAGATCGCCCGTATTCTCGGTGAGACCGTCGAAGCCGCTCGGCTCGAGAAGCGTGCCGAGGAGATTAAGACAGCATTCAGACACGAGTTCTTCGCACCCTCCGGCCGCATTGCCCATAATGACCAGACCTCGTGGGCCCTGGCCTTCCTCTATGGCCTCGTTCCGCCGGAATACGAGGAAGCCGCGCAAGGCTACTTCCGTAGGGTGGCGGAGGAAACGGATGGCGTCATCGGTACGGGCTTTATCGGCACTCCCGCCCTGCTGCCGGCGCTGACCCGGCTTGGTATGGTGGACGTTGCCGAGAAGATGTTCCTGAACCGGAAGGTTCCCGGATGGCTCTATCAGGTCGACCGCGGCGCGACTTCGATCTGGGAGCGATGGGATGCACTTTCCGAAGATGGCACGATCTATGATCCTGACATGAACAGCTACAACCACTATGCCTATGGCGCGGTCTGCCAATGGCTCTTCGAAGACGTTGCCGGGATCAAGCCGCTGGAAGACAAGCCCGGTTTCGAGGAAATTCTCTTCGATCCCGCAATCTTGCCTGCTCTCTCGCCGGTTTCGGCATGGCATGATACGCGCTTTGGTCGGATCGAGGCTGGATGGACCCTGGAGGAAGGTTTCGTCACATGCAGCCTGGTGCTGCCGGAAGGTGTCACTGCGCGTCTCGAGGGGAAAAGCGAGCGCAAGTCGCTACAGGCCAATGGCGCCAATGTAGAGCAAGGCAAGGAAATCAAGCTCGGCGCGGGGGAGCATAAGATTACGTTTTCCAACTGATGCAATTTGCCTGCAGGTCTTCGATTTGCGGGCAATCAGCTTACGCATTCCGGTCTTCAAGAGGAGGAAATGACTATGCGAATGACGAAGTGCAGCATCCTTGCAGCCAGCATCATGGCTCTTGCCGCTGGAGTGGCACATGCGGATGTGACCCTCAGTGTGCTGATCGATACCAATCCGGAATCCATTGCCTCGTTCGATGCGGTTTCAAAGGCCTATACGGAAAAGCATCCTGACGTCAGCTTCGACGTCGAGCAGCGCGCGGGCGGCTCCGAAGGCGACAACATCATCAAGACCCGGCTCGCGACCGGCGAGATGGCGGATATCTTCCAGTATAATAGCGGTTCGCTTTTCCAGGCTTTGAAGCCGCAGGAAACGATAGCCGACCTTGCCGACCTTCCCTCGGAAGCTGGTATTCTTGACACGTTCAAGAAGGTTGTTAGCGGCCCGGACGGCCATGTCCGCGGCATTCCCTTCGGTCCGGCCATGGGTGGCGGCATATTCTATAACAAGAAGATCTACGCCGATCTCGGCCTCACCCCGCCGAAGACCTGGGCGGAGTTCATGAGCAACAATGAGAAGATCAAGGCGGCCGGAAAGGTCGCGGTCGCCCAGACCTACGGCACGACCTGGACGTCGCAGCTCTTCGTGCTTGCCGATTTCTATAATGTTCAGGCCGAGGTCCCGAACTTCGCCGACGACTACACTGCCAACAAGGTCAAATATGCCAACACGCCTGCGGCACTGCATGGCTTCGAACACCTGGAGGAAGTGGCCAAGGGAGGGTACCTCAATGCCGACTTCGGTGCTGCGACATTTGACGACGGCATGCGCATGGTCGCGACGGGTGAGGCCGCGCACTATCCGAACCTCACTTTCGGTATCGGCAATGTCCAGCAGAATTTTCCGGACAATCTGAAAGATCTCGGCTTCTTCGCTCAACCGGGCATGGATGCCGGAAAGAATGGCCTGACGGTCTGGATGCCTTCAGCGCTCTATGTTTCTGCCAAATCTGAAAATGTCGAGGAAGCCAAGAAATTCCTTGACTTCGTTGGCTCCAAGGAAGCCTGCGACCTGATGGCAAAGGCCGTCCCGTCGGGTCCGTATCTCGTAAAGGGGTGCGAGCTCCCGAAAGATATTCCGCCGGCTGTTTCCGACATGCTCCCTTATTTTGACACTGAGGGCCGCAACGGCCCGGCACTCGAATTCCTCTCGCCCGTCAAGGGACCTGCACTAGAGCAGATTACGGTTGAAGTCGGAACCGGCATCCGCTCCGCCAAGGACGCGGCTGCGCTCTACGACCAGGATGTCGAGAAGCAGGCCAAGCAGCTTGGCCTGCCGAACTGGTAACCTCCCAGCCGATGCCCCATCCAGGTCAACCGATCTGGATGGGGGACGCTTCAAGGTATCCGTATGACAACACGAAAGTCTGCCTATCCCTATTGGTTTGTGCTGCCAGCGGCAGTGGTCTTCACTGTTCTGTTTCTGGCCCCGACGATCGCGTCCTTCTGGTTCAGCCTCACGCGCTGGGACCTGTTCACGACACAGTTCATCGGGCTGGAAAATTACCGGCAGTTCTTTCGCGAGCCCTTTCTGATACAGGGTCTCGTCAACACGATCATTTATGCCGTCCTGACCTCGGGCACGAAAACCGTTCTCGGTCTGCTGCTCGCCGTATTGCTGACCTCCGGGCTTTGGGGACAAGGCCTGCTGCGTACCGTGATTTTCTTTCCGGTTCTCGTCTCGACGATTGGCGTCGGCATCACCTTCTCGGTGCTCATGCATCCGACACGCGGGCTGATCAATGTGGCACTTGCTGCGATCGGTATCCATGGTCCGGGCTGGCTGACCGACCCCGCGCTTGCGCTTTACTCCATCATCTTCGTCGACCTCTGGAAAGGGATCGGGCTTGCGACAGTCATCTATATCGCAGGTCTCGCATCAATCAGCCCGGACTATTATGAGGCCGCCCGCATTGATGGGGCGACTGGCCGCCAGATGTTCTTTCGTGTCACCGTGCCGCTTGTCAGACCCGCCACCGTCACCGTCGTGACGCTGTCCCTCATCGGCGGGCTAAGAAGCTTCGATCTTGTCTGGGCGATGACGCGCGGCGGTCCGGGCTTTTCGTCGGATGTGCTGGCAAGTGTCATCTACAAGCAATATCAGGCGGGTTTCTACGGTCTCTCGACTGCCGGTAACGTGATCCTCTTCCTCCTCATCGGGCTGATCGTCCTGCCGCTGACGGCCTGGTTCAATCGCAAGGAGGTGGATCTATGAACCGCCGCCAGATCTATACCGGGATTGCGGCCTTGGCTGCTTGCGGCGTGATCTTCGTGCTGCCATTCATGTTTATCTTCATCACGGCCGCCAAGACGAAACAGGATGCGGCAACGCTGAAATTCAGCTGGCCGGCCGACTGGCAGCTCTGGCAGAACTTCATGGAGGTCGTCCAGACGCGCAACTACATGCTGCTGCTTGCCTATTTCAATTCGACCGTCATCACTGTGGCCGCCGTCACATTGCTGGTGCTCTTCGGCGCCATGGTCGGCTATGTGCTGCAGCGCCGCCCCTCACGCTGGAACGCGGTCATCTACGGCTGCGTGCTAGCCGGCCTGATGATCCCCCCGGCCGTTGTCCCGACCATCTGGGTGTTGCAGATGCTCGGTCTCTTCAAGACGCTATCTGGCATGGTTCTGATCCAGATTGCCTATGGCCTTGGCTTCACGGTTTTGCTGTTTCGCAGTTTCATCGCAACCATTCCTCGGGATCTCGACGAGGCTGCAATCATTGACGGTGCAAAACCGTTACAGATCTTCTTTCGCGTCATCCTGCCGCTGCTGAAGCCGGTCACCGTTACGGTCATCGTCGTCCAGTCAATCGCCATCTTCAACGATTTCACCAACCCGCTCTATTATCTGCCGGGCCGCGAAAACGTCACGGTACAGCTGACTCTCTATAACTTTCAGGGACAGTTCCAGACGCAGTTCAACCTGCTGTTCATGAATATCGTTCTCGTGACCATTCCGCCCCTGATCGTCTTCATTTTCTTCAACCGGCAGATCGTTGCAGGGATGACCGCCGGTGCAGTCAAGGGATAAGCCATGACAAGCGTTGTTCTCGAAAAAGTCCGCAAGAGCTTTGGCAGCCTGGAGGTGATGAAGGGTGTCGATCTCACCGTTGATGCCGGCGAATTCTGCGTCTTTGTCGGTCCGTCCGGTTGCGGGAAGTCGACGTTGCTGCGCATCATTTCCGGACTGGAGACACAGACATCGGGCAAGGTCTTCATCGACAGCAAGGATGTCACAGATGCCGAACCCTCCAAGCGCGGCATTGCTATGGTGTTTCAATCCTACGCGCTTTATCCGCATCTGACGGTCGCAGAAAACATCGGCTTCGGCCTCTCGCTTGCCAGGCGGCCCAAGGCGGAAATCGCCGAACGGGTGAAGCAGACTGCCGATATCTTGCAGCTCTCGCATCTGCTCGACCGCAAGCCAAAGGCGCTCTCCGGGGGCCAGCGCCAACGCGTCGCGATCGGCCGTGCCATCGTGCGCAACCCGAAAGTCTTCCTGTTCGACGAACCCCTGTCAAACCTCGACGCGTCGCTCCGCTCGCAGATGCGCATCGAACTGACCGAACTTCATGCCAAGCTCGGCGCCACTATGATCTACGTCACGCACGATCAGGTGGAGGCGATGACAATGGCCGACAAGATCGTCGTTTTGAACGGCGGGGCCATCGAGGAGGTCGGGACACCGATGGCGCTCTACAACAATCCGGCCACTCCGTTTGTCGCGGGCTTTATCGGCTCGCCGAAGATGAACCTGTTTGAAGCGGAGATTGCCGCGCGGGAAGGCTGCCGGATCTATGGTATCCGGCCCGAACATATCGCGCTCTCATCCACGGAAGGAAAATGGCAAGGCAAAGTGCGTCATATCGAGCGGCTCGGCGCGGATACGGTCATCCATCTTGATGTACCGGAATTGCAGGTGCTCGTCGTACGCACGGACGGCGACCGGCAAATTTCGGTCGGCGAGAGCCTCTTCGCGTCCCCTGTCAACGGAAAGGAGCATCGGTTCTCCTGACACGTGGGATGCGTTGCTCTTCTTTCCTTTCCTTTCAAGTCGGGCATTGCTTCGCGGATAACAGCATCATTCAGTCGCAGCATCCGACGACGGCCAACTCAAACTTTACACAACCAATCCACTATCGATTGGCTGACCGCTTTCATCGGCGGCGTCAAATACCGCCGATGCCATTGACAGTCTGCCCTTCAGGGCTGGACGGCGCTCGATGAGCACTTACGCAAAAGCGTAAGAGCCGTCCGGCCGTTTGGGAACGCGGCGTTGCCAGTGCACATAGCCTTCATGAACCATTGCTTCTTCGTCCATCTCAACGCCCCAGCCTGGCCTGTCCGGCCTCAGCTCGAGATAGCCGCCCTTGGGCAAATAGGGATCGATGACGTAACGCGTTTCGCCCTGTCGGCTCTCAATATCAAGGCCGCCGTAGACATACGCCTGCCCCTTAGGCAGCCGATACTCCAGAATACGAAAATTCTGTGCGGCGGCGGAGAAGTGAACATTCACGGCCGTGGCGAGTGGTCCCATGGGATTGTGGGGCGCCACGCCGACGAAATGCGCTTCGGCAAGTGTTGCGATGCGCCGCATCTCGCTGATGCCGCCGACCACGCAGATGTCGGGCTGGATCAAGTCGGCGCCCTTGACCTGCAGAAGGCGCAGGAACTCGTTTCGATTGTACAGCGATTCACCTGTTGCGAGCACGCAGTTCAGCCCCTGCTTGAGATCGCCCCAGGCCTCGATGTTTTCGGGGCGAAGGGGCTCCTCGTAAAACAGCGGATCGTAGGGAGCAAGCGCATTGCCGAGCTGGCGTGCGGCGACAGGCTCGAAGATCTTTGCATGTGCGTCAAATGCGATCTCGTACTCGTCCCGCACGGTCTCCCGCAGAGAGCGGAAATAATCCGCCGACGCCTTGACCACGTTGCCCCAGCGATGTGCGTGCATGTCGATGCGCCAGGGGCTGAGCTTGAATGCGGTAAAGCCCCATTCTTCATTCAGCCGATCGAACTCATCGCGCGCAGCTGGTGCATCGGGTGCTGTATAGACGCCGGCATAGACCTTGACACGATCGCGAACTTCACCGCCAAGCAGCTTGTAGACGGGAAGGTTGGCAGCCTTTGCGGCGAGGTCCCAAAGGCAGTGATCAAGCGCCGAGATCGCAGCCAACCCAAGGGCGCCCGGTGGGAACCGGCTTTGCTGGATCAACAGATTGACCAGATAGTCGACACGCGTTGGATCCTGACCGGACAGAAAACCATAGAGGTAGTCGAGGAGGGGAGGGAGCGCCTTGTCGGGACCGTGGTTGTAGCATTCGCCCCAGCCCGTCAGACCGTCGTCGGTGTCGAGTGCGACGATGACGCGGGGACGGTCCTTGTCGCGGGTCATGAACACCCGCATGCGGTCGATCTTCATTTCTCTTTCCTTCTAGCGATTGAAATAGCGGTGACGCGACAGGCGCGTCTGGACGTAAAGATGCTCGTTATAAGCTCCGGGATTGTAGGAGCCGGCACTCGCGGGCACCGGCACGGAGACATTGCCGCCGCTTGGAAAGCGCGCCACGAATGCTTCATCGATATCACAACCAAGACCCGGCGCGTCCGGGACGGCAATCGATCCGCCGACCTGTTGTGGATGGGGCAAAATCGTCAGCTTTCGACCGTCCCAATCGTCATCGATGCGTTCGAGGATGAGCGCGTTCGGAATAGCCGCCAGCACGTGCAACGCAGCGTATTCGGCGACAGGACCGAGCGAGCCTGAATGCGGCGCCATCTGGATGTGATGGGCCTCGGCCATGGCCGCGATCTTCTTCATCTGCGTAATGCCACCGGCCCGGCCGGTATCGGGCTGGATGATGTCGACCAGTTCGTTTTCGATCAGTTCGCGCTCCCCAAAAATCGTCGCCGAACGTTCGCCGGCTGCCAAGGGAACGTGGGCGGCATCGCGAATGCGTCGGTAGCCATCGATGTTTTCCGGTGCGATCGGATCCTCGACCCAGAAGAGTTCGTAAGGCTCAAGCGCCCTGACCAGTCGGCAGGCATCGGCCGGTGTTAGCCAGGGCGGGCCATGAAGATCGATTGCAATGTCGATCTCGTTGCCGACTGCTTCGCGCAATGCGGCAACCTTGCGCACCGGGTCGGCAACCCCGCCGCATTTGATCGCCTTTATCCCGCGTTCCTTGACGGCAAGTGCCCGCTCGGGCGTGTTTGCATGGGAGTAGATCGGAATCCGGTCACGAACCTTGCCGCCAAGCAGCATCCAGATTGGCACACCGAGCGACTTTCCCTTGATGTCCCACAGTGCCATGTCTATGCCGGTCATGGCGCCGGCGCCAACCGTTCCCAACATGCCGTGACCCATCATGGCGACATGCATCTTCTGCCATAGCCGCTCGATATGGGCCGGGTCCTCGCCGATGAGGAGCGGCGCAAGATCGTGGATCGCGGTCTCGATGACACGCGGCCATCCGGAGCATTCGCCGATACCTGTTATGCCTTCGTCCGTGTCGATTTTCAAAAACAGCCAGTTTCTTGTGCCTGGCAGCCTGGAGGCGCCATCGCCTGACCGTTCATCGGAAGCCCATTTGGAGGGATCGGGCTGGCCGGCATGCATGAGAAAGGTTCTGATCCCGGTAATCTTCATTGTAAGAAACTCCAGTGCCTCAGATGTCTGTTAGATGCAGCGAAAATGCCGCAAGCGATCCCGCTGTCGCGGATCGAGGCGCGCTCTGATGGGATTGATTGTCCGACGCCAAACAGCGGCGCTGCAGCCCTTGTCTCCTTCGTGACCTCGACGAACATGCAGCGCTTTCCCGTCTGATCCCTAGGCATGTCCGTCAAGGTGGCAAACTCCGGCATGCGATGTCGCGCAGACTGATTCCGCATCACTTCCTCCCACATTGCCCAAAAGGCGGACGGCAGGACGAGCTCCGGCCCCGCCTCAAAGCGCTCTCCCTGGCGCCGGCGCTGACGATAGGCATGGTTTCAAATAATTACAAGAGTTGACAGATAATTACAGATTTTGTAGCGATGGTGATGAGGAAACGCCTGCTGTCATCTCTAAACGACCGCCCAGGAAGGCATGGGGATATGAATCTGTCAGATGCTGTGCGAACCAAATTGAGAGCGGTCTCGACCGCAACGCTGACGACGGTGTTGATGAAGCGCGGCTTGAGAAATGTCTTCATCCGCGGCATCCACAAGATCAATCCGCAAGCGCCTCGCCTGGTCGGGCCTGCCTTCACGCTGCGCTACATTCCTGCGCGGGAAGACATCGATCATCTCGGCGTCTTTAGCGATTTGAATCACCCGCAGCGCCGCGCCATCGAAGAATGCCCGCAAGGCGCCGTGCTTGTTATCGATAGCCGCAAGGATCATTCGGCCGCTTCTGCCGGTGGAATCCTGATTACGCGTCTCTTCAAGCGCGGTGCGGCAGGCGTTGTTACCGATGGGGGTTTTCGCGACACGCCAGACATTGCCTCCCTGCCGTTTGCAGCCTATCACGCAGCACCCTCGGCGCCGACGAACCTGGTGCGCCACCATGCCCTCGATATCAATCAGCCGATTGGCTGCGGTGATGTGCCCGTCTATCCGGGCGATCTCATGGTTGGCGACAATGAAGGCGTGGTCGTCATCCCGGCAGCGATGGCAGAAGAGGTCGCCAACGAGGCTTTCGAGCAAACCGTTTTCGAGGATTTTGTCGAGGAACGGGTGCGCGCCGGGCAGGGGATATTTGGTCTCTATCCGCCCAACGAGGGCACCGCTGCGGAATTTGCGGTCTGGAGGAAAGAAAAGGGACGATGACGAAACTTTCCGCCGCCATGGAGCCTAGCAAGGGCGCAACCCGCTTCAGCGACATCATCTACGAGAAGATCGTCGGGATGATCGCAGACGGAAACTTTCCGGTGAACGAACGGTTGCCGCCGGAATCGAAGCTTGCCGCCATGTTCGGTGCTTCGAGGCCGGTCGTGCGCGAAGCACTTGAACGATTGAGGACCGATGGCCTTGTCGTCTCACGCAAGGGTTCCGGCTCCTATGTCCGACAGCGGCCGGACTCATCGATGCTGAAGATGGTGCCGGTCGGATCGCTCGCCGACGTTCAGCGCTTTTTCGAATTTCGCGCAGGTCTTGAAGCGGAGGCAGCCGAGCTTGCCGCCCGCAACTGGCAGCCGGAGGACAAGGAGCGGATCATGGCCGCACTGCAGGCAATCGAGGAATGCTTGCGCGATGGCGAGCTTGGAGCCGATGAGGATGAGGCGCTGCATGACGCGATCGCCATTGCCACCGGAAACCAGTTCCACATCACGGTCCGCGAGTGGTTCAGGCCACATTTTGCTGTCGGTCATTCCGTGACGCGAAGTCTTAGTCTCAAGCGCACGCCTGCGCAGATACGCAGCGTCCAGGATGAGCACGCGGTGATCGTGGCGGCGATCCTTGCGCGGAACGAAGCCGAGGCCCACGACGCGATGAAGCGCCACATCCTGAACGCACGCGCTCGAATGTTCCAGGGAGTCGATTGATGAGCCGACTGACCGCAGTGGCTGTTTCGAGGCCGGTGCCGCCACTGCTCTTGATGTTGATGGCGAGCGCCTGGCGCCTATCCGCTTCACGAATTGATCGACAGGTAGGGGAGAGAAAATGAGCATCGCAACCATGCGCCAGGCCCTGATGGGCGTGTCCGGCGTTCCCGTGACGGCCTATGACAAAAACGGTGAGGTCGAACCCCGTTCGACTGCAATCATTTATCGCCGGGTGGCGATGGCTGGCATCCACAACATCGTCGCGGCTGGAAACACCGGCGAGTTCTATGCCTTGACCGTGGAGGAGATCCGCAGCGTACACGAGGCTGCGGTCACAGGTGTCGATGGCAAGGCGCCGGTGACGGCCGCGATCGGCAGATCACTGCGCGAGGCAGTCCGAATGGCAAGGGACGCAGCTGCGATCGGCGCATCTGCCGTCATGGCGCATCAGCCCGTCGATCCCTTTGCGGCACCATCGGCGCAGATCGACTATTTCTGCAAGTTGGCGGATGCTTCGCCCCTGCCAATGATTGCCTATGTGCGAGCCGACGGTTTTAATGTCGAAGACATGGTCCGCCTTGCCCGCCATGAAAACATCGCCGGCATCAAGTTCGCGACACCGGATCTAATGCTGCTTTCGCGGGCGATTTCAGCCTCCGATCCCGCAGGCACCCTCTTTGTCTGCGGCCTCGCTGAAAGCTGGGCTCTGTCGTTTACCGCTGCCGGCGCACGGGGCTTTACCTCCGGACTCGTCAACGTTGCGCCAAAGCTCTCGCTTGCAGTGCACGAAGCGCTTGCCAGCGGTGATTACGACGGTGCTCGCGCCATCCTCAACAAGCTCGAGCCGTTCGAACGCATGCGCACGAAATACCGCAACGGTGCGAATGTGACGGTCGTCAAGGAGGCGGTAACCCATTCCGGCCTGAACGTCGGTCCGGTTCGCGTGCCGGGATTGCCGATGCTCGACGAGAGCGATCGTGAAGAACTGTTTCGCCTGCTTCGCGCGTGGGAGGCTGCCGGCGACATCCAACGGCATGAAGCGCCGGTCGACGCGAGGGCGGCGGGCTGAGTTCGACATTCATCTATTAAGCCAGGGCGATTTGACGCCCCAAGATTGGGAGGTCTTGAAATGCTGAGGAACCTGTTGGCAACGGCCGCAATGGCCAGCGCATTGATTGTCGCGCAACCTTCACTTGCGGCATCCCCGCCGAACATGCTGGTGATCGGTACCAATCTGACCGGCATCAGAACGCTTGATCCGGCGCAGAACAATGCGCGGACAGTCTCCGAACTGATCTCCAACCTCTACGATAATCTCGTGCAGTTGTCGCCGGACGATCTGAAAACGTTGAAGCCGATGCTCGCGACGAAATGGAGCGTGTCGGACGACGCCAAGGTCATCAGCCTGACGTTGCGCGACGACGCTGTCTTCCAAAGTGGCAATCCTGTCACGGCAGAAGATGCTGCCTGGTCGATCCAACGCGTCATCAAGATGGGTCAGGTCGGTTCGACCGATATCGCGCTATGGGGCTTTACGCCTGACAACGTCGAGAAGCTTGTACGAGCCAAGGACGAGCGCACGCTCGAGATTGAACTTCCACGACCCGTCAATACGGATCTGGTACTCTATTCCCTTGCCGGATCGTCGATCGGCATCGTCGACAAGAAGACGGTACTGTCGCACGAGGCGAACGGCGACCTTGGGGGCGCTTGGCTGTCGGCCAACTCGGCGGGAAGCGGGCCGTTTGCGCTTGCCCAATGGCGTCCAAACGATGTTGCGATCTTCAACGCGCAGAAGGCCTATTGGGGTGGTGCCCCGGCCATGGCGCGAGTTGTTGCACGTCATATTCCCGAATCCGGCAATCTCAGACTGCAGCTTGAAGCAGGTGACGTCGATGTCGGGCAATATCTGGCAAGCGGCGATCTCGATGCCTTGTCCAACAACAAGGAGATGGTGATCGACAACGTTCCGGGCCTCGGCTTCTACTACATTGCCCTCAATCAGAAGGATCCGGATCTTCAAAAGCCCAAGGTTCGCGAGGCCTTCCAACATGCGTTCGACTGGAAGGCGATTTCCGGCAATATCATGCGCTACACGGGCTTCCCGTGGCAGTCGATGATCCCGCGCGGGATGATTGGCGCTCCCGATGAAGCGGCGTCCCGCTATGACTACGATCCCGCCAAAGCCAAGCAACTGCTTGCAGAGGCAGGGTATCCCAATGGATTGAAGAAGGTCCTCAATCCGTCCGGAGCGGCAACCCTGCCGTTTGCCGAGGCGCTGCAGGCGAGTGCGCGCGTCGCCGGACTTGACCTTGATCTCGTGCCTGGCGAATTCACGCCGGCGTTCAGGGAGCGGAAATACGAAGTCCTGCTCGGAAACTCGGGTGCCCGTCTTCCCGACCCATTCGCTGTTGCCACCCAGTACGCCTACAATCCCGACAACAGCGATGAGGCACGTCTTGGGAGTTACTATCTATGGCGGGCCGGAATGAAGGTGGACGAACTTAACACGCTCGTCGATCAGTCGATGAAGGAACGCGACACCGGCAAACGCACGGAAATCTTCAAGAAGATGGATAGCGTTTATTCCGGAATGGATGCCCCGCTCGTCATCTTCTTCCAGCGGACGGACCCTTATGTCATGCGTTCCGCAGTCAAGGGTTACCACGGCCACACGACCTGGTCGACGCGCTGGCACGACGTAACCAAGGAGTAAGGGGTCGTGGCGAATGCCGATCTAGTATCCAAGCGAAATTCCGACACCACTTTTAGCGAAGAAGAAGTGGCCTATGTCGCGCCGCATCCACTCGCAATCATTCTGAGACGGCTGGCAGGGCGCGTGGTGGCGATCGTGACCACGCTGCTCGGCCTGCTCTTTCTTACCTTTTCGATGGGGCGGTTGCTTCCCGCCGACCCGGTGCTTGCCATCACCGGGCCGGAGGTCAGCAAGGAGGTCTATGATCGTGTCTACAACGAGCTGGGACTAGGGCAGCCGATCCTCGTGCAATTCCTGAGCTATGTCGGAAGGGTCGCGACAGGCGACCTTGGAACATCGGCAACGACCGGACAGCCGATCCTCACCGACCTATTGGCGATCTTTCCTGCGACAATCGAGCTTGCAGTCATCGCCATGATCGTCGGAGCGCTCGTCGGTGTACCACTCGGCATCACCGCTGCCGTCAGGCGCGGCACCGTCATTGATCACGTTGCACGGATCGTTGCGCTGGCCGGTCATTCCATTCCGATCTTCTGGACCGGCCTGATGGCGCTTTTCGTCTTTTATGCAAAGCTTCAGCTTGTCGGCGCATCGGGACGCGTCGACGTATTCTATGAGGGGCTCGTCACACCTATAACCGGCTTTCTTTTGATCGACTCTGCGGTCGAGGGGCAGTGGGACGTGTTCCAGAGTGCGCTTGGTCACATCATCCTTCCGGGCGCCATCCTTGGCTACTATTCCGTGGCCTATATCAGCCGCATGTCGCGCAGCTTCATGCTCGAGCAGCTCAGTCAGGAATACATCGTCACGGCCAGGGCAAAGGGGCTCGGGCGCCGCAAGGTCGTCTGGCGCCACGCCTTCAGGAACATTCGCGTGCAGCTGTTGACGATCATGGCGTTGACTTTCGGGGGCCTTCTGGAAGGCGCAGTGCTCATAGAGACCGTTTTCGGATGGCCGGGACTTGGCCAGTATCTGACGCGTGGGCTTCAGATGAATGACATGAACGTCGTGATGGGAGCAGTGCTGACAATCGGCGCCGTCTTCCTGACGATCAACATCCTTTCGGATGTGCTTTACCGCATCCTTGATCCGCGAACACGGTGACGCCGATGACGATGTCCACAGAACAAGCCGACCGCATCGACGGCAGCCGCTTTCGCAAATGGCTGCGCGCGCCCGAACCCCAGGGCTGGTTTCAATCGAGCGCGCAGCAATTCCATCAGGGCTGGCTGAAGTTTCGCCTTCACCCGCTCGGCCTGGCAGGGTTGGCAATCATTGTCCTTTTGATCCTTGTTGCGCTCGCCGCGCCACTCCTGACGGCTTACGATCCGATCGTCCAGGACATGGCCGGACGCCTTTCGCCACCATCCGCGGAGCACTGGCTCGGGACCGACAATTTCGGCCGGGATGTCTTCGCCCGTATTGTCTACGGCGCCCGCACGACGCTCTATATCATTATTCTCGTCTCCGTCATCGTCGCTCCAATGGGACTTTTAATCGGTACCTGCTCGGGCTATTTCGGCGGAATTGTCGATGAAGTGCTGATGCGCATCACCGACATCTTCCTGTCATTTCCGGGGTTGGTGCTGGCGCTCGGGTTTGCGGCAGCACTTGGTCCGGGCATTACCAATGCCATCATCGCGATCTCGCTCACGGCATGGCCACCGATTGCACGCCTTGCGCGCGCAGAAACGCTCAGCCTGCGAAAGGCCGACTTCATCGCCGCCGTGCGGCTCCAGGGAGCAACGCCTGCAACGATCATCACCCGTCACATCCTGCCGATGTGCATTCCCTCCGTCATTGTGCGCGTGACCCTGAATATGGCGGGCATCATAATTACGGCAGCCGGCCTCGGCTTTCTTGGCCTTGGCGCGCAGCCCCCCTGGCCCGAGTGGGGGGCGATGGCAGCGACCGGCCGCGAATTCATGCTCGACAGCCCATGGGTCATTGCAGCACCCGGCATTGCAATCGCCCTCGTCAGCCTTGCGTTCAACCTCGTCGGCGACGCGCTTCGCGACGTTCTTGATCCGAGGGGTTCGCAATGAGTACGTCACTTATCGATATTCGCAATCTCGAGATCGCCTTCGGGCACGGAACAGTGAGGGCCGTGCGCGGCGTCACCTTTTCACTCGCACAGGAAAAACTCGGCATCGTTGGTGAGTCCGGATCGGGAAAGTCCACGGTTGGTCGCGCGATAATGAAACTGTTGCCACCGACCGCAATCGTCAGCGCTCAGCAGATGACCTTTCAAGGCGTGGATCTGCTCAAGGCCGACGAGCGCGCGATGATGACGATCAGAGGACGGCGGATCGGGTTGATCTTGCAGGACCCGAAATATTCGTTGAACCCGGTCATGCGGGTGGGCGAGCAGATCGCCGAAACCTATCGATTTCACTATCCCAAAGCCACGGCGAAACAGGCCTTCGAGCAGACGCTCGCGATGCTGGATGCGGTCAAGATCCGAGATGTTGAAAAGGTGGCTCGCCTCTATCCGCACGAAATATCGGGCGGCATGGGCCAGCGCGTGATGATCGCCATGATGCTGATTGCCGAGCCCGAGGTTTTAATCGCAGACGAGCCAACCTCGGCGCTTGATGTCACAGTGCGGCTTGAAATCCTGGCATTGCTGGATGAGCTCGTTGCGCGCCGTAACCTCGGTCTGATTTTCATCAGCCACGATTTGAACCTCGTTCGAAATTTCTGCGACCGTGTCCTTATCATGTATGCCGGCAGGGTCGTCGAGGTCCTCAAGGCCCGCGAACTGGAATCCGCAAAACATCCTTATACGCAGGGTCTGCTTGCATCTCTGCCCTCGATCGACAACCCGCCCACCCGCTTGCCGATCCTGAAGCGTGACCCGGCCTGGTTAAATGACAACGTGCTGGAGTTGCCGCGGTGATTGAAATCAGCAACCTCACAGTCCGCTTCGGTGCCAGCCTAAGGCCGGTCGTCAAAAATCTCAGCCTTGCTGTTGGAAAGGGCGCCGCGTTTGGACTCGTTGGCGAATCTGGCTGTGGAAAATCAACGGTTCTACGCGCCATGTCCGGCCTCAATCCACAATACGAGGGACGGATCAGACTGGACGGCGAAACGCTGGACCGCCGGCGCGACCGGCCATTTTTCCGGCGCGTCCAGATGGTGTTTCAGGATCCTTACGGATCACTCCATCCCCGCAAGACGATCCGCTCGCAGATCAAGGAGCCGCTCCGCAATCAGGGGCTTGCTACCAATTCGATTGATGTCGATGCAGTTCTCCGCTCGGTTGGGCTCGACCCGTCACTCAGCTACAGATTCCCACATCAGCTCTCTGGTGGGCAACGCCAGCGTGTTGCGATTGCCCGCGCCTTGGTTCTTGACCCGGCCGTTCTGCTTCTCGACGAGCCGACCTCGGCGCTTGATGTCTCGGTCCAGGCGGAAATTCTCAATCTTCTGGACGATCTGCGGAAAGATCGCGGCCTGACCTATCTGCTCGTCAGCCATGACCTGGCTGTCGTCTCCCACATGTGCAGCAGGGTCGCAATCATGGAAGCTGGCGAAATTGTTGAACAAGTCGAGATCGAGCGCTTGCGGCAAGGTGCGGTCGAGCATCCGTATTCGCAGCGTCTGCTGCGGGCAAGCAGGCTCTATGGCAAACAGGTCACGCCATGACGTAGGGCTGTGCTGACAAGCTCCTGGGCTTGCGGGCTCCGAACACATGATGCCGGCGGATGCGTCATATTATGACCCGGTCCGATAGCCGCTATGCTTGAGATCGTCGTGATCACTCAGCAGCTTTGAGCGGCCCCAGTGCCACGTCGGTCGTGTAGTTCTCGCGCATGAAGTTGATGAAATTCTGCTGGAACTGACGGGTGTGCGCATGCGCAAGCTCATCGGCAAGTTCGACGTTGCGCTCACGGATCGCCTCTAGCATCTGCCCGTGCTTATCCTAATGAGGTCGCGGCGCTGGAGCCGCCGCCACTCGGTCTGCGCGCTCCTCCCAGAACGCCTCACCGTGGACGCTGCGATGACGACACGAGCGGCGGCGACATCCCGGCGGCGACCATACCCCCCACCTGGTCCGCCGGGAAAACTGATGGACTGCCAGATGCATCTATCAATCCATCCCACGAGCAGCGCACGAAACCGGTACCCCTCGACTGTGAGGCGGCGTTTCAATCGTGCGATCGACATTTACCCGTTGTCGGCGGTTATATTGCGTTGAGAAGCGTTCGGCTTGTGATCTGGTGACATTAATTTGCGGGCAGCTGCCACATTTCTCAGGTGCGAGAAAACGGAAATGCCACCGGTTGAAGTTTGCGAACAAGAACAAACAATGGTAGCATTACAGCTTCGGGGGGGACACCGCTCATGGCCGGGCAACGCGAACCTGACATTCAAAACCTGATCAATGGACCAACTTCATGGGGACTGGCCACGCGCCTGGCAGTTCAGCATCTGGAACGTGCTGGAATTGAGGTTGCGCCTTTGCTGTCGCGGTCTGGCCTTTCAAGCGCAGCGATCGCAGAGCGCCGGCGAATTCATGTCACCGCGCAAATGCATTTCCTGCAGTTGGTCGCGCATGTTTCGAAGAATGCTTGGATGGGTCTTGCCTTGGCCAAGGAATGCGACTTGCGTGAAATGGGGATGCTTTACTACGTGATGGCCTCGTCACACGATCTGAATGACGCTTTCACGCGCCTTGGAAGATATGTCCGCCTTGGAAACGAGGCACTCGTCGTGCGGCTTAAGGAGAAGCCCGCATGTTCTGTCGAAGTCTCCTACACGGGGGTGCAGAGGCATCGCGACCAGCACAACATGGAGTTGCTGTTATTTGCCCTTGTGCGCCTCTGCCGCAAACTCGTCGGACGGGATCTTTCGCCGCACAAGGTGAGATTTGTTCATCATAGAACTGGCGACCTGACCTATATCCGGCGAGTATTTGGATGTGAGGTTGAATTCGGAGCAGAAACGGATGAAATCATTTTCAACGCCGGAACGTTGGAGCTCCCGGTCGTTGGAGACGACCCATTTCTCAACGAACTGATACTGAAGATGTGCGACGAGGCGATGACAACCCGCATGGCCAATACCAGCCGGTTCCGAACGATCGTGGAAAACAATATTGCGCCTCTGTTGCCGCATGCCGAGGCGTCCATAGGAACCGTTGCAAAACGACTTGGTTTGAGCGAGAGGACATTTGCTCGTAAATTGGCGGCCGAGGGCCTAAGCTTCAGTGAGGTCCTGGATCAAATGCGCCGTGAGCTTGCGATGCGTTACCTCGAAGACGATCTTCAGGCGTCCCAGATTGCCTGGTTGTTGGGGTTTCACCATCCGAGCTCCTTCAGTCACGCTTGCCGCCGTTGGACAGGCAAGAGCCCGCTTGAATTTCGGCGCGCTCCTGTCCAAATCCCGACAGTCGAAGCAACAGCATGATGCTCTTCTTTTTATACGCAAACTCGGACCGCACCTCTCGTTCCTGTCAGGCTCATTCATCCCGGTGACATACGCGCGACATGCCAGTCGGCCCTTGTGACGTGCCGTTGTCGCATGGCGCCGACGTCGCCATCTGATCTGCTTGCGCAATGGCCCAGCTATTCCGTTGCTTTCGCGCAGATGGCGGACAGCGTGGAGGGCGGCTGCGTCGAGCTTTGGGTCAGCCTGCCGGGCTCCTGTCGCATTGCTTCGGCGCGGCGCATGAAGTCTTCGGCCGTGCCGACCGAGGGGAAGTCGGCGGCGAAGCTGCGGGCCACGAGCAGAGCCTGCTCGCGACCGCTGTTGTTCCACGACACCCACACGAAGCGCGACAGGTGCTCGAATTCTTCCCGCAGCGTTCTCGCTGACATCAGTTCCTCCTCCAGAGGCGTTTTTGCGGGCGGGCGCGATGGCGAGACTTCCCGGTCTCCTCGGGGCAGCACATTGGCCGCATCCTCGACCGTCAGCCGTTCTGCACGGGGGCACTTTTGCAAGTTGCACTTTGATTGAACGGAAGCACCCATCCGGCCACAGTACGACCGGCAATGCAACCAGATCCCAGCCCTCCGGTCGCATTGCCGTGCATTGACACTCAATTACTTCGTCTCCGCGCAAAACCAGTACCGTTTTCGACCGGTCAAAATCTTGCTGCCCGAAGACAATTGTTTGCGTTAGGCTGCCACGGGTTCACAGTGTGCGGATTACGCACTCCTGTTCAGGCAGAAACGCTGATGGATCAGGCTTAGATAGTCATCCGCACCGCCGACCCTGGGAGGGCTGTTGTGGCTTCGGGCCATCGGTATAACGATACGCGGCGATGGTGATCGCGAGTTTAATCAAAACCTCTGGCATCGGATCAGGTTGGTCATGCAAAAGGGCCCCGCCTGAGCACAAGCGGGGCGAGGAGAGCGTTTGGACATCAAAAGAAACGGCAACGAAAAAAGCCGCCATTCCAGCCTTCAGCTGGCGCTGCGTCCAGATAAAGTTCGCCGAGCACGCAGCGTATCATTCAAGGGCCAGTTCCATTCATCGTCTTTGTCGGGATCGCAGACAAGGATATGATGCAGGCAGACACGCAACGGAGGGTTTTCGATGGCTAGCCTTCGGATAGATGTGATGAGAATGGTGAGGCGCAACAAGCTGGTTGGCATGTGGGCGGCGGAAAAACTGGCGCTCGCCGACGAAAACGCGAAAGCATACTCGGATGAACTTGCCAGAGGGGCGGTTGACGTCAACCGCAACGATATCCTTGCCATCATCCGGAGAGACTTCGACGCGGCTGGTGTGGATCAATCGGATGAGGATATTCTGGCAGTTATGAACGTCTGCTGGCTTGAGGCTGGAAATCAATCAGAGACGTCGGATGCCAGTGACGGTGCGCTTGTGCAGATTGCGCGCAACCTGGTGAAGTAAAATCTGGTTACACTCTGGCCGGGGAGGCGGTGGAGAGGCGAAGGTCCCGGTGGTCTAAGGCGCCGCGAGGGATGGTATTCTGTGACCGTCCGTTGTTTCGCACACGTCCTGATTTGGTTCACCGGGGGAAATTGGCGAACCGATCCATAAAATGGCAGTCGGCGCGCTTATGTCCATTGCCGCCCATTGGAGCTGGCTTCGATCTTTTCCCAAAAAGGCCTCCGGTGCTATTCGGATTCTGAGGACTACGGCGATTACGTGATATTGACGGACGACGGAGGCGCCGAAATCCACCTGACGAAGGCGGCCGAGGACTGGCTCGTTCCCGGCAAGAGCCCGTTCGGCATCTACTTCTACGCTGACGATGTCGAAGAACTGGCGGCCCGGCTAAAAGGCAGGCTTCTTTATCCACCAGTCAAGCAGCCATGGGGCATGTTCGAATTCGCAGTGTCCGATCCGGACGAACACCTGGTGCGCGTGGGCCGGAGGATCGATTGATCGGGTCTGGACCTGCGGCCCTGATAACGGGGAGAGGAGCACCCGTACACCGCCTTTCTATTCCCCGTAGCGACGGCTGCCGTTTACATTCCGTCCGACGATTTCCCTGATGATGGTCAGTGTTTCTCTGGCGGCTTCGTTGGGCGGCAGGGCCGTGTCCGCGACGTTGCTGACAAGCCTGGTGATGTCGTGATCGATATCCTTTTCGGACCATCGTTTGCCCTTGGCGACAGTAATGTACACCGAATAGGCGTGGTGCATCGTCCCTGGCCGTTCGCCGATGATGTGAAGAATCCCTCGGAAGCTGTTGGGATTTGTCCTTGCGAAAAGTACCTCGCCGATCCTGTATCCGGCTCTCACCCTTCCGCTGGTAACAACAATGTTCTTGTTGCTCATTGCGACGCCAGCTGTGGCCAGCAGCCGGCGCATCTCCTCGAGATAGGGCGCAAGATGTCCATCATCCATGATGGCCTTTGCATTTAGTCCGTCGGAAATAACGATCTGACCTTGAGGGATATCGTCTCCCCAGGCATCTCTCAGTCTTTCGACGTCCCGCAATCCTTCCGCGTTCAACATCTCGCCACTCATGGGATGGGCTATGTAGTCATTGCGATCCCTGGACTGTGTGTGCACTGAAACGGCATCGGGAATGCCGGCGATAAACTCGGGCGTGAATTCGGTCCAGAGGGACTGCTTCGCATCCTCGTACAAGCCTTTGACCTTGGTCGAAAGCGTCTGATTGAGATCCCATCTGTTCCTTCCATGCCCTGTGGCAATGTCGACCCCTCGCTTCTCAATCTCCCGCATCTTCTGCCGGCCTTCCGCATAGACCTGCTCACGCGATCTTTTGTCGCCCTTGGCCAGGCGATATTGGAAGTACACCCAAAGGGGATTTCCATAATTCGCCGTGTAGCGGTTGTCCTTGCCCACCACGCCGAGCCGCTTGTAGAAGTCCCAAATCGCATCGTTGACCCGAAAGCCGAACTTTTCGCGCAAGCGCACGTGATCCTGAAACGATGTGGTGAGGTAGCTCAACATCGGGTCGTTCTTCGTTGGCAGCGCGATCAGATAAGCGGGATTGGCCGGCATGATCTGATCCTGGCACCAATCCAGGTCATCAAGGCTCACTGTCATGTGCAATGTCGTACAAATGTCCAGACCGATGGTAAGGCCATGGAGCTTGCCCATGACCAAGTCTTCGAGACAGCATCTCACGAGTTGGTCGCGGCTCTTGAATACCTCCGGCCCGATAAAACCGGCGACATCATTGACGTGAAGCCAGGCGCCCTTGGGCTGCACCTTGGCAAGCTCCAATCCTACAGCCCTGCTGAAGCCGTATTTTCGTGACTCAAGAACCATCATGTCGACGCCGTTCGCCGCCCCATTGGTGAATTCCGAGCCCTGTCCGGTTTCAAAGTAGAGGCCATATCGCTGCCCCTTCTTCGCCCGCGCATATTTCAGGATCTTGTCAATCGTGATGTCGAAGATCTTGTTACAATCGTCAGTTCCAGCAAGGCTCTGGAACATCGTGGAGACGGTTTTGGGGAAGCTGTCGCCTACTTCGGCCTGGACATCGATGTGCGAGAGGACGCACCACGGGATCACATCCTGCAGCTTGAAGGTGTCGACAACGTCCTTGAGCGCACGTTCGACAGTGGCGACGCTGTTGACCGTACTGTCAACTGGATTGGTGCCGATGACGATGTCGCCCGTGGCATACGAAAATGCGTCGAAGACCTGCCAGATTATGTCGTCGGGATGGTCCGTCGGTGAATTGGGCTGGATGCGTGCGCCCATGTATCCCTTCGCGCCAAGCTTGGTGCCAGGCATTGCGTTAAAGATCTTTCGGCTGACGGAGACGAGCTCTTCATTGCTCATCAATTTCGGCACGCAGCCGATGGTGTCGCTGGTCAGGCCATTCATGACACCCCTAATCTCGTCCTCTGGCTCGGCGAGAAGAAATTCCTTCAATTCGCCCATGGTCCAGTCCTTGACCTTTTCGTACTGGGCCTGGTCGGTGGTCTGCCAGATGAGTTGTTGCAGATCATCCTGAGATAATGGTCTCGCGTAGAGGTCCGCGAGCTTGGTATTCGTCAACAGAATGCGCGCATTTCGTCGCGTCGCATCGTTGTCGGCGCCAACGCCGATTGCTTGATCTCCTTCCTTGAACTCATTGGCAGCACCGATAACCTGCTGGTATAAAGTCGGTTCAAAGCCGCCCTTCATTCTTGAGATGTAGGTAAAAATATCCTCGCCTTGTTTCACGTCCTTGATGGAGAATGCATCCGGCTGGGACGCGGACTTGGCGCCATTGCTGTAACTGGCGATCGTCGCGGCGGCGGTTCCCGCCACCAGCAGAAGATCTCTTCTGGATAGTCCGTCACGCGCATCAGACAACAAGCCCTTGTTCATGGCGATACCTTTCCGTGGGTCAAAGGTCATTGGCTCTGCTATGCCTCGAACCGGCTGTCGGAGTGAAAACCTCCCGCAGCGGCACGGTTCTGAGCTACCTAAGGTCGTTTCGCAACTGAGCGGATCCCCCCGCAAGATTTCCGATCGCAATGCCGCCTTGCGAACCCTGTTGTCCAAAATCGGAACCGCCGGTTGGCTGGTACAAGTGTTACAATCTCATGACGATGCGACCGTCGATCTTTCCCGCTTCCATACGGTGGAAAATGTCATTGATGCTCTCGAGACCCTCCCAGGAGAAATGAGGTGTGACTTTTCCTTCGGCCGCGAATTGCAGCGATTCCTCCAGATCCTGGCGCGTACCGACGATCGATCCCCGAACTGTTATGCGTTTCAGGACTGTTTCGAACACCGGCAGCGATATCATCCCCGGCGGCAGGCCGACGAGTGCCATCGTCCCACGCGATCGCAGGAAGCCAAAGGCCTGCTCCATGGCGGCGGGGGAGACCGCCGTAACGAGAGCCCCATGTACACCGCCATCGGTCGCCTTCCGAACCTGCTCGACGGCGTCGCCAGCCTTGCAGTTGATCGTGACGTCCGCCCCGAGTTGTTTTGCCAAAGCCAGTTTCTCTTCGAAGATGTCGGCGGCGACGACATGCATGCCCATCGCCTTTGCATACTGGACGGCCATGTGACCCAAGCCTCCCACGCCCGAAATGGCAACCCATTCGCCTGGGCGCACCTCTGTCTCTTTCAATCCCTTGTAGACAGTGACGCCCGCGCAAAGAACCGGGGCAGCGGGGCCGAACTCCAAATGGTCAGGCAGTGTGCCGACGAACTCAGGATCAGCGAGCCCATACTCGGCGAAGGTGCCATTAACGGAGTATCCGGTGTTCGACTGCGAGGCGCAGAGTGTTTCCCAACCGGTTCGGCACTGCGGGCAGTAGCCGCACGCGCTGTGTAGCCAGGGCACGCCAACACGGTCGCCCTCCTTCACTCTCGTGACACCGGCGCCGATTGCCGAAACATAGCCAACGCCCTCGTGCCCGGGTATGAATGGTGGGCTCGGCTTCACCGGCCAATCCCCATTGGCTGCATGGAGGTCGGTATGGCACACGCCAGTCGCTTCGTATTTGACGAGTATCTGCCCCGGTTGCGGAGATGGCACGGGCACATCTTCGATCACGAGAGGTGTGCGGAACTGTCGAACGACAGCGGCCTTCATCATCTGACCCATGAGTTTCCTCCAACTGGAAACGAGACGCCGGTCAATCTGAAGCTGCGTCGTGAGCCAACGATGCGCGGGATTGCCAAGAGACCGCGCCTGGTCCACAACGCAAAACACAGTAAGTCACGTCCCGATATCGTCGCAAACGTAAACCTCTTCCGATCGGTCGACAACAATGAAGCGGCGAGGGGGCCTTCGGCAGTCATAGGTCGGGCGAAATATCCTGGCAGAGAGCAGCCTCTGGACCAGCGGCTGAGGCCCATATTTCCGCTTGCGTAGGCTGCGCGTCGGCTCCATGTTGATCATATTCTTGGTCGGGAGGTTATAATGGTAACGGGCACGGTGAAATTCTTCAACGAAGACAAGGGGTTCGGTTTTATCAGTCCCGAGGGGGGCGGCAACGATGTGTTTCTGCACATCTCGGCTCTTCAGGCGTCTGGGATCCAGACCATCCGCGAGGGGCAGAAAGTCTCATTCGACACGGAACCGGATAAAAGAGGAAAAGGCCCCCAGGCTGTCAATATTGAACTGCGGTGACGGATCGTCTGTCATTGGCCCGCCTACCGTATGGTGACAAGGATATATCGTCGTCGATGCCGATGCCGGTATTCTGCAAATCGACGGGTTTGTTACTCTGGGCTGTCCCGGCTGGAAGGTGAAGACGTAGCTGACCTGATGACGGTCACGACGTGGTATCTTTGAGAGGTGCGGCTCAAACAGGGCGCAACCGGACACCCAGCATCCTGCACAGGACGAAATCTCCCATGCCAGAGGGGGAGAAGCTTAGCTCTTTTTAGGCAACGCCTGCGCTTCTCTCGCGATCGCGGGCCGCTTTGGATTACAGGGCTCTGGCCATGCTGGCATTGAGCGATCAATGTCGCAGTGAGGTAAAAGGCAGCCCTTCTGGACCGTTCACCGCCCACTGGAAATCAAGTGCGACATCGTCCTTTCCGCGGTATAATGGTGGACTGCAAAGTTGACGGAAGGGAAGCCGATGAAAAGGCTAGCATTCGTTGCCGTGTTGCTTGCGACGGCGTTGACGAGCGTCCCGCCGGCAATGGCATTCCCCACCATCGTCGCCCCGAAGATCGATTCCCCGCAGGCGCAGCCGGTGGACTATCATGGCGGCCACGGCGGTTACTACCACGGCGGATACTATCACCATCATGGCGACGGCGGGTGGGGCTGGGCGCTCGGCGGCCTCGCGGCAGGCGCAATAATCGGCGGATTGCTGGCGCAGCCGAACTATTATGCACCTGACTACTACGACCCGGGTTACTACGGCCCGTCTTATTATGCGCCTCGATACTATCGCAGAGCGTATTACGGTGGCAATGCGCATACGCGCTGGTGTTATGCGCGTTATCGATCCTACAGGAGTTATGACAACACGTTCCAGCCCTATTATGGCCCACGACAGGCGTGTGTCTCGCCCTACTACTGATGGCGCGCACGGCCCTTGGCGGAAGCGAAAGGATTTGCGCATGATGTCTGCCAGCTGATGGCGCGCGATACCCCCCGACCTCCATCTTATCAAGATGACCAAAAGCCTTCGGAACGGCAAAATTTCTTTCTTGACTATCTACGAAACGATCGCATGGCGACGGCCGTGGCGCGCCTCTGTCGCCGCGGGCGCGACCAGGCGGTACCATCTCTATGCCGCTGACCTCGGCACAAGCAGACGTCCGATCTCGACCCGGCGCGGTTCACTGTTCGAACGGTGCCTGTGCTGCTTGCGAAAAGCTCAGCCTGGCAGGATTATTGTGATGGTGAGCGACCGCTTGAAGAGGCAATCAAGCGTCTCGGAAAAGCAAAACGGCCAGCATGAGTTGCCAGATGTGTCTTAAGGCCACGGCACATGGACAAAGAAGCAAAAACCACGGCCACCCGGCCTTGGCGTGTCGGTGCAACGACTGATCTGCCGCACGACCGGATAACGGTGGAGCGGTTTCGAGAAGCGTTTCCTCGTGCGCGGTGGAGCGACAGCCTGAACGCCTGGTTCGTGCCCGGTCGTACAGCGGAAAGGCGTATCAGCCGATGGTTCGCCGAAGTGGAGGCTGAGGCAGATGCATTCGCTGACGAAAAGGGCAGGGACGCGTTTGCATTCGATCCGATCGAAAGCCGATATCTCGAAGCCGCGACGGCGACGTTCCAGATCCGGACGCCCTATTCACGAAGTGTCATCAAGGAGATCCGCGAGATCCCTTATGCACGCTGGGACGTTGATCGCCGCTTATGGACTGTTCCTTACCGGTCGTTCGAGGACCTCCGCAGTCGATGGCCGGCGATCGAAGCGGCTTCCGAGCGCAGTGAGCCCGAAGCGAGGCGCGCGCGGCGGGAGGCCATCAAGGGAACGGAAGAAGAGGGCTTGTCCAAGGCGAGGACACGGGAGCGCCGGCGGAAGCGATACCCTGTTCCCGCACATGATGGCCCGCCTTTCGCGCGCGCGATCGGGACGCATGTCGGAGTCGTCTGTTTCATCGGCACTGACGGCGAGTTGGCGGACCGGCCCACGGTCAGCGCGTTCTATTTTCCCGCAACTGAAAGCGTAGAATATGTCTGGGCGTCGTGGCGCGCAGGCACACTTGAAGAACTGGTCACGACATGGCCTGCGCGAACACCACCCAACAAGAGTGAGCTCGATCGGGGCTGGTGGATGCCGACGCTGGAGGAGTTGCGACCTGCGCGACGCGACGCGAGATCCAGACGGCTGGCGAACGAGCGTAAAAGCAAGGACAGGTCATCGAATGAGAGAACGGCAAACCGCCGCCTTTGAGCAATTCCGAAGCCTGCCGCCGGTCGAGCCGATCGAAATCGTCGGATTGTGGCAGGGGCGCGGCATCCCCGCCGGGCACCCGCTCGACGGCGTGCTGGAAAATCTTGGCTGGTTCGGAAAGCGGTTTAGGGCGGACATGCGTGCAGACGCATTACTGTTTTGGACGCGAGAGCGGCGTCTGATTGCCATCGATCCAGCACAGATACCGGTTTGCCTGGCACTTCGTTTCCACAAGCTCGGACGCACGGGAGCGGCGCGGATCCTGTTCTCCTATCTGCGCCGCGGTTTTCAGGCGAGTGGTCCGGTGGCTTGCCTGAGGATCATGCGGTTTGCCGGCGCCGAGAGTGCGGCGATGGTCTATGACGAGCAGCCGATTGTCGACTATTTCCGCCGCGTCGATGAAAGAAAGATCATGGGGGTGATGACGATCAAAGGCGAAGACCAGATCTACTTCTTTGAACTCGAACGGACGGAAGAGCTTGAAAAAGAACAGGCGCACACCAAATAACGCCCCACTACCCGTTTCGATGGTCCTTGCCGTGCAGATTTCTGCCGCCTGCGGTCGTCCGGGTTTGGCAGGGCGCTCCCCGCAAGGGTCGAGCGCCCTGCCTGTTTTAGTCTGCATTTTCTCGGCCATGGACAACAACATTGTCCTGGATCTCACGGCTCTAATGCATGGCGGAGCGTGGCATTGACAATCGGCGAAACTTGATCTGCGCGATCAAAGTCGGCTGAGCGAAGGCTAGTCTTCCTGCTTGAGGGTCGGCCGGCCATTTAGCCTTCAGTCTATCGACGCCACTAAGCCATGGAAGCCTGCTTGCGTAGCTTTCCTAACAGTGGAAGTATTCGAGATAAGACATTGAAATAAAAAACAATATTCTCTTGGATCTCTTTAACTCAGGTCATCCTTTCATTGCCGCTAAAATGAATCTCTCGACTTGCGTAGGCGAATGCGAACCACTCCAAGTGTGGCCCGCCACAAACGCTAGAGCATTGCCTCACTGACAACGCTCGCGTTTTCTGACCCTAAGCCTCATGGAGGTAAGCGATGGATCGTCGCCTCTCAATCAGACCTAAGTCCAACGCCCGAACTTAATGATCCTTCGACTGTTTCTTAAGGGAGCCGGAAGGAGAAAAGACGATGAAGTTCGGATCAGACAGCTTTAGCCATGAACAGCATTGCACGAGCGGTCATAGTTCGGCTGCGACTATTGCATCCGTTGAAGCGGCAATGTCCGCCGACCCCGATCTGGATAGCTCTGCCATCACGATCAAGATGCTGGGTCCTGTCATTCTGCTAGAGGGATACATCAATAACTACGCCGAGCGGGAACGCGCAACTTCGATCGCCGCGTTAATAGTCGGACCAGAAAATGTCCAAGATCGAATGCTAGGTCGCATTATTGAACACTAGGATCATCAGTCGTGGTTCTCGGTTATTTGTGATGCGCATATTTCGCAGGCCCGGAAAGTGGATGGGCGTGCGGGAAGCTTCCTCTTATCGTTTCTTACGATGACGCTTTGAAAACGTGGGCGGAGCGGGTTACTGCATGGGCCCGCGGCGAAGAGCCCGTTGACGCGGAACGGGTTACCGCGCCGCTTTCCCCGTCCAAAAAGGGGCGGGATGTTTACCTCTATTTCGACAACGACGTTAAAGTTCGAGCGCCTGCCGATGCGCATATGTTGGCGAAGCGTCTTGGGCTCGTGGTTGGGGCAGAAAAGAAATGATGTTTCGACGGGAGCACCTAAAAGGCATCACGACACGAAAGTGATGAATCTGTCCGACATTTGAGAACATACGGTGATCACGCTGCGAGGATGGATGTTTCGCGCCGCAGTGGCCTGAGATCGATGCTGTCCGACGGTCGCGATAGGCCGGCGATTGGCAGCAACGATCACATCGCCCATGCGCAGACCGGCTCGGGCCGCAGCACTTCCATCTTCAACGCTGGAAACAACCACGTTGCCGGCCGCATCCTGGAACTCAGCGCCCTCAAGGCGAGCGGGCATGGCTCCAGGCTTGGCAATTGCCTCGTCCGGCTCGATGTGCATTGACACCGTTTTGCGAACCCGATCGCGCAGAAATTCGATTTCGACTTCCGATCCGACCTGAGCCAGGCCGACACGATTGCGGAGATCTGCCGAGCCCGTGATTTTGCGATTGTTGACGGCGATGATGACATCGCCAGCTCGAAGGCCCGCCTGTGCCGCGGGCGAATCTTGCTCAACGCTGCCGACGACGGCGCCGTAGCTTTCCGCAATGCTCAGCGCCTCGGCCAGGTCGGGCGTCAGGTCCTGGACGAAGATGCCGATCCGGCCGCGCCGCACTTCGCCATGCTCGATCAGTTGCTCCATCACGGCCGACGCCATCGCGATCGGAACCGCAAAGCCGATGCCGACATTGCCGCCGGTGGGCGCGATGATTGCGGTGTTGACGCCGACCAGCATGCCGTCTGTTGTCACCAGTGCGCCTCCCGAGTTGCCGGGATTGATCGAAGCATCCGTCTGGATGAAATCCTCATAGCCCTCGAGATTGATGCCGCCACGGCCAAGGGCGCTGACGATGCCGGAGGTGACGGTCTGGCCAAGCCCGAACGGATTGCCGATCGCGACAACGGAGTCGCCGACCCGCAGCGCACCGGAATCGCCAAACGGAAGCGCCGTCAGCTTGTCAGCGTCGATCCTCAGCAACGCTATATCCGTTGCCTTGTCGGTGCCGACCAATTCGGCCGTGAAGCGGCGGCGGTCCTTCAGGGTTACCGCAATCTCGCCGGCGTCCGCGACGACATGGTGATTGGTGAGGATATAGCCTTTGTCGGCGTCAACGATGACGCCGGAGCCCGCGCTCAGCCGCTGCTCCTGCTCAGGCAGGTTGAAATAGCGGCGGAAGAAGGGATCGTTGTAAAGAGGATTGGTTTCGGCGGAAACGCGAGACCTTACTGCAATGTTGACGACCGCCGGCGTGACCTTCTCCAAGACATCAGCGAGCGGGGGTTGCGTGCTTGCCGACATCGCCGACTGCGGCCGCGCCGCCAGTAACGGCGCAGGAACCAGGATGAGGACGAGTGCGGCGAATACGCCAACATATTTCGACGAACGCGTGGTCATTTTTGGCCCCGAATTCTTCAGATCCTCCTTCGGTGCAGGGGGCGGGCCCTCGGGGCCAGCCTCATCGGAGCCACGATTTTGGCTCCTGCCAAACCAGCACCAGTCCGATATCGAAACGCCGCGCCGATTCAGGCGCAATGCATCTCTTACTTCACAAGTCTACCCAAAGCCCGCGCCCCGTCGGGGCGCGGACTTATCGTTGCAGTCAGAAGTCCATGCCACCTCCCGGCATCGGCGGAAGCGGTACATCCTTCTTCGGCTTCTCGGCGACCATTGCCTCGGTGGTAATCAGCAGGCCGGCGACCGAGGCCGCGTCCTGCAGCGCGGTGCGAACGACCTTGACCGGGTCGATCACGCCCTGAGCGTAAAGATCCCCGAATTCGTTGGTCTGGGCGTTCCAGCCATAGCCAAAATCGGTCTTCTCGCGCAGCTTGCCGACGATGATCGAGCCTTCGGCACCCGCGTTCTCGGCGATCTGGCGCACCGGCGCTTCGATCGCGCGGCGAACGAGGTCGATGCCGTGCCTCTGGTCGGTATTCTCGGTCTGCGTGTTGTCCAGTGCTTTGACGGCCCTCAGCAAAGCGACACCACCGCCCGGCAGCACGCCCTCCTCGACGGCCGCCCGCGTGGCATGCATCGCGTCGTCGACGCGGTCCTTGCGTTCCTTCACCTCGACCTCGGTTGAGCCGCCGACGCGGATGACGGCAACGCCACCAGCAAGCTTGGCCAGGCGCTCCTGCAACTTCTCGCGATCGTAGTCCGACGTGGTTTCCTCGATCTGCGCCTTGATCTGCGCGACGCGGCCCTCAATCTCCGTTTTCGAGCCAGAGCCGTCGACGATCGTCGTGTTATCTTTTTCGACGACGACCTTCTTGGCGCGGCCAAGCATATTGAGGGTCACGTTCTCGAGCTTGATACCGAGATCTTCAGAGATCGCGGTTCCGCCAGTGAGGATCGCTATGTCCTCCAGCATCGCTTTGCGGCGGTCGCCGAAGCCCGGCACTTTGACGGCAGCCACCTTCAGGCCGCCGCGCAGCTTGTTGACGACGAGCGTCGCCAGCGCCTCGCCTTCGACATCCTCGGCGATAATCAGCAGCGGCTTTCCAGATTGAACGACCGCTTCGAGAACCGGCAGCAATGTCTGCAGGTTCGAGAGCTTCTTTTCGTGGATCAGGATGTAGGGTTCCTCGAACTCAACCCGCATCTTCTCGGGGTTGGTGACGAAATACGGCGAGAGATAACCGCGATCGAACTGCATGCCTTCGACGACTTCCAGCTCCGTCACCGCGGTCTTGGCTTCCTCGACGGTGATCACCCCTTCGTTGCCGACCTTTTCCATCGCTTCTGCGAGGAAGCGGCCAATCTCGGTGTCGCCATTGGCCGAGATGGTGCCAACCTGGGCGATCTCGTCGTTCCTGGTGACTTTACGGGCGTTCCGCCGCAGTTCCTCGACCACAGCTTCGACTGCTTTGTCGATACCGCGCTTGAGGTCCATCGGGTTCATGCCCGACGCCACAGCCTTCGCACCTTCCTTGACGATCGCCTGAGCGAGAACAGTCGCGGTGGTGGTGCCGTCACCAGCGATGTCGCTGGTCTTCGAGGCAACCTCCCGCACCATCTGTGCGCCCATATTCTCGAACTTGTCCTCAAGCTCGATCTCCTTGGCGACGGTCACGCCGTCCTTGGTGATGCGGGGCGCGCCATATGACTTGTCGATCACCACGTTACGGCCCTTGGGACCGAGCGTAACCTTGACGGCATTGGCGAGGATGTCGACGCCGCGCAGCATCCTTTCGCGGGCGTCGGAATGGAATTTCACTTCCTTGGCAGCCATTTTTCTACTCCTTCCTCAGGCAGCATTCCTTGTCTGGCAAGTCCGGATCGGCACTAGGCTGCGTTTCTCGCTACGGCGTCGATCTCGACCACGCCCATCACGTCCGATTCCTTCATAATCAGGAGATCCTCGCCATTGAGCTTGATCTCGGTGCCCGACCATTTGCCGAACAGAATGCGGTCACCCACTTTCACATCGAGCGGTCGCAACTGCCCGCTGTCGTCGCGCGCACCCGGGCCGGCGGCAACGACCTCACCTTCCTGTGGTTTTTCCTTCGCCGTATCTGGGATGATGATGCCGCCGGCCGTCTTTTCCTCGGCCTCGATGCGGCGAACCAGGATACGGTCATGCAACGGACGGAACGTCATTTCGCTCTCCTCATCGACAAACAGATTTTTCAACGGGTCCTCGGCGCCGCATTCGGAGCGAACCGACGCGGGGCGCGCCGACCCTTTCGGCATCGCGCGCAAATCGATCTGGTTTTTGTCTTTTCGAGTTTCAAGAGGGAATCAGAAATTTTTTAGCACTCCACCAGGTCGAGTGCTACCGGCATGAATTCATGAGACTATTTCACGTCGCTGGTGGTTGGATGGTGTGGCTGCCTCTTGACGCAAGGCATCATGATCCCCACCTCATTCTCATCGACGCCCAAGTGGGTCGACACCAGTCCGGGAGCCCCAAGCTTCTTGGCGCTCCCTCGTACCTATGTTGAGACGAAGTCTTCCGCGGCTTCGGCCCGCCATCGTTGCTCGGTGGCACGTCGCCCTTCAATGGTTCGTGGCCGCACGAGGAAATCGAGGAGAATGACAACGAAATCCGCCTGATCGCGGAGGTACCAGACGTCGAACCAGACAACATCGAGGTGCTGCTGGAAGATGGCGTGCTTACGCTTCGCGGCGAGAACAAATCGGAGACTGAGGACAAGGATCGCCGGTTCAGCGAGCGCTACTACGGGCGCCTCGAACGGCGGCTGGCCCTTGGTCGCCAAGTCGATGAGGACAAGGTCGCCGCAACGTTCAAGAACGGTCTGCTCACCTTGACGCTGCCGAAGACCGAAAAGGCGCGAGCCAACGTCAAGCGGATCACGATCGACAGCACCAAATAATACCGACCGCCGCAAGCCAGCCGGGTGCCAACGTGCCCGGCTGGTTATTCGCGTGGCAAAAACCGATGACGTGGTTGACGGAACCCCTTGCACGCATTTTTCGCCCGTCACGCTCTGTGATGACTTCGGCGCGCGTCTCGGGGCGACCTTGGCTGCTGGTATTCGAACGGCAAGCCCCACCCGTCATCGACTATCTGATGGGCTACACTGGCGGGAGTGACACGCTGACTCAGGTTGAACTGCATTTCCCAACCCGCGATGCCGCCATTGCCTACGCAAAGCGACAGAAACTGAATTGCACCGTCGTAGACGACAGGAGCCGCCGTCCCTAGTTTTCGTTGATATCGCCGGCAAGCTCTACCATTCAATCCCCGTTGCTGCGCGATCGGCGCATCGATCGGCATCGCCAATTTTCGGAAGAGCCCGCCGCTGAAGCGGCGGGCCGTGCTCTCCTTTTCTCGATCATACATGTGCATGCGAGTTCCGCCGATAGTCCCAGAGTGCCCAGGCTGACACGGCGGTGACGAGCACGCCGAGGACCACATGGGTCCACATCGCGTTCATGTTCGCCGCGAATTGAAGCAGCCAGGGCGAGACCATCAGCCAGGAGAAGGTGCGGCTCAACCGCACCACAGCCTACCGCTCCTCCAGGCCTAAAAGCGGCCGCCGGAACAATAATGAAAAGCGAAAGCTGGCACCGTGCCGTCTGAAGAAGGCATTCTCTCAATGTGAACTGAATTCCCAGTCCGTATATCTTTGACGGGCCGCCTCATATGAGAACCGCCCGTCGGAAAGCTGGCAAGGCTTTGAAGCAGGCGCCCAGATAACTCCGTCAGATATCGTACCGCGAATCGAGCTCTCGCAGGGCAGACCGAACCTCATCGATTGAAACCGGCTCAGGCGTTCCTGGCATATGACGGAGAGCTGGCTTCGAATCTATCGCGTAAAAGTCCGAAGCCCACGCGGCGAGAATGGCCCGTTTATCATCGACAGAAAGTGCAGGAGCCTTCACCACATCCATTGGACGTCGAAACGGCGACCAGTGAGATGCTAGAACTTCCGGTCCGATGTTCACGGCAGTTGCGGCAATCTGCTTAAACATATCGTCCATCATCGGTTCACCTCAGCTTACGTGTGGATCCCGACTCCACCTCGGATAAGTCGCCGTTACCGGGTCAGTTTCCGGCGCCAGCAGATCGTGTTTTTCCGCGAAGGCGGCAAACAACCCACGTGCGGTCTCAGCTTCGATCTCGCCGCGCAAGGCGGCGCGGCACGCCTTGAGCGCAACCGAATGCGGACCATCCCTGAGTGATATCGGCCACTCGACCAGATGGCGGTAAGCGTCCATCACGTTTCTCACTTCCGTCGGAAATCCAAGGCCGACGAGAATACGCACAGGGTTCTCGAACATATCGGGTTTCATAACTCTCTCCTTTCCAACCCGCGATGTTGCAGCACGCCACTACAGCGTCGCCCTCCGGTGGAAACTTGCTCAAGCGGCGCTCTGGGCTTCGATCTGCGGCGCGGCGTCCGGCCGTCCGAGAGCGGAACCGCTTTGAATGCTGACCTTGCGCGGTTTCAATGCCTCCGGAATCTCCCGGACGAGATCGATGGTCAGCAGACCATTGTTCAATCCCGCTCCACTCACCCTGACATGGTCGGCAAGCTCGAAACGATGTTCGAACGGGCGGCCGGCGATGCCTCGGTGCAGGTAGGCTTCGGACGGAGAACCCTGCTTCTTGCCAATAACGGTGAGAAGATTGGTCTGGAACGTTATGTCGAGGTCGCCTTCGGCGAAGCCGGCAACCGCAATCGAGATGCGGTAGCTGTCGTCACCCGTCTTGACAATGTCATAGGGCGGCCAATCGCTGATCGAACGGTCGCGCTGGGCGTTTTCCAGAAGATTGAAGAGCCGGTCGAAGCCAACGCTCGATCGGAAGAGAGGTGTGTAGTCGTAAGATGTTGCCATAGCCATATCCTCCTGAAAGCAACATGGGTATGGAGCGCCGAAAGACGGCGCTTCCAGCATTGCCGGCCCTGTTGTCAGCGGCTGGCGGCAGATGATCTGGTATTTGTGAAATCCGGCTTCAAGTGCCGCCTTGGAGAATTTTCGCAAATCTCAGTGCAGCTTGAACTCACCTTCAATACGGCGCCATTCGTTCGGCCGGATCAGGCACTGATGCGTATAGCGAACGGAATGCAGCGGGCCGTCGAGATTGACTTGCCAGATTTCTGGTAGGCAGTCAGTGTTAGCGGCAGAAGGCTCAGATCGGCAAAATCTTGCGCAAGCGACGGAAGCCATCAAATCGGACGGAGCCTATGTCGATAGATATCGCGACCATTAGACGTATTGCCCGCCTTGCCCGTCTCGCACTCAGCGAAGACGAGGCTGAAAAAATGTGTGGCGAGCTGAACGAAATTCTGACCTTCATCGAGCAACTTTTGGAGGTTGATGTCGAAGGCATCCCTCCGATGACCTCGGTTGTGCCAACAACTATGAAAATGCGCCAGGACGTGGTGACCGAAGGCAATCATGCCGAAGAGATCGTGGCGAATGCACCTCTCAGTGAGCGCAACTTCTTCCTGGTCCCCAAGATTCTCGAGTAAGCACAGACAGCCTCGGGCCTTGGAGCATTTCACGGCCGGCGATCGCCAAACGATGCGCCCCTTTGCGTGGCGCGTGTTAGCGGCTTGAGATTTCCGGCCCACATCCGATGCTTCGAAAGCTTGCCGATCTCGTTTGTGATCGAATGATGTGTCATGGCGAAGGTCCTGTCGTTTTGCACTTAATCAGGTTCTTCCTCTGACCAGGGCCCCGAACCCAAGCCCCGCCTGAGCAAACGTCATGCGCCCCGCGACGACACATACAAGCCGCCGCAATCCACTCGACAGCGCAAACCCCAAAACAAAAACCCGCCGAAAATATCGACGGGTTTGTCAGCAGTCTGAGCCCGCCGCTGAGACGGCGGGCCGTACTCCAATTCTCGATCATGCGTGGGCATGCGGGTTCTGCCGATTGTCCCAAAGCGCCCAGGCCGACACGGCGGCGACGAACGCTCCAAGGACCACGTGGGTCCACATCGCGTTCATGTTCGCCGCGAATTGAAGCAGCCAGGGCGAGACGATCAGCCAAACCCCGAGCACCAGGCTCAACCACTCTTCCCACTCAGCAAACGCCGACAGAGCGGCGACCGCCAGAGCGGCGAGCAAGATTCCGACAATCCATGCGTTCCACGCCGGTATGGTTTCGCTGGCGAAGCCGAGCACCCAAGGTGAAACGAACAGGGCGACTGCGAGAACCAGATTGAGCCAATCCTGTGCTTTCTTGCTTTCCATCAGTCCATTTTCCATGACAACCTCCACGAATGAAGCTTGATCGACGGTGTTCTCGCGTGCTGTGCACGCTGCGCGAAACGATGTAATTTTGCGAAATACGATCTTCAAGAGCCCGATTATCTCCGTGGGCTGCAGCTACCACGACTAAGGCGATTGTGATCGACTGTCTCGGCAGATCGACGATCTTTGCGTAGGCGAATAGTGGCGGAACACCCTTGGAGGAAAGCCCGCGACGAAAGAGCGCGGCCATGCTCTCGAACCCGCGGTCCGCCCCGGACCTTTGAGTTTGCATATAAGCGTGGATGCATAATGCACGCTCCACCCCTTGAACTCGCCAAGCCGCGAGAATAAATCTTTGACGGGCGCCATCCAAAAGCGCTTTCCTTGTTGAAAACCAACGAATTCAGTGAGGTGGAAATGCACACGAAGATGTTTGACCGACCAGTTTACCTGCGTGAAAGGAAGGATCTGATCCTCGAAATCACAAACCTGGACGACGCGATCGATTTCCTCGAGGAGTGGTCCAAAGGAGATCGCGATATCATTCATGACGCGACGCTGAAGACCTGCTACCTGGCACATGACGGCCACAAACCAGTTCAGGTGGCGCGCGACGCGCTCCGCTCCTTTGCGCACAAGAAGGGCATCCTTGTGAAAGCTCCTGCGGTGTTGCCGTGGATGATCAAGGCCAAGCCGGGCGGCGGTCGAGTACACCCGTAAACCGGCTTTCTGGAGTGGGGGGCCGCGCTCGCGGCCTCTCTAGCTAAGCTAGCGCGGTAAGCAGCGCTTGTTGCGTGGTTTTCAAGGTAGGCTGGCGCGGGCGGCAGTGAGCCCGCCTCCGAAACCGCCTTCCTCCCGTGGAAGCCATCGATAGCGCAGAGCTTCAACCAGTAGCAGCAGCGCGAAGGCAGGCGATGCCAAGCGGCGGCTCGGATAGTAGAGGTGATCTCCAGGACGAGGGACACCAGTCCGCTAGTGCCTGGATCAACCGTCCTTTCTTCACGAGCGGACCCAGGTGGTCGCACGGCAGGCAGGTAGGCCGCACCCGTCGAGGGCGGCGTCGAAACGACGTATTTTTGCGGAAACTGATCTTCAAGAGCCCGATTGTCACTGTGATGGGGCAGCCAACCATGAGTGACGAGATCTACGCCCCGCACCCTCCGTCCGCACGGTGGCCCAGGGGCCGTAAAGGCGAACGTGGGCCTGACACGATCAACCGAAATGCCCGGACATCGCGTCTGGCGGCTCTATCAGAACGCTTTAAGGGTGATGGCGAATTGCTCCGGTGCGCCGGAGCGAATGCTCGAAAGGCTGGGGCACTAAGAAGTGCCCCAGCCCAGCCATTCTAGGTAAGCGAGCGTTGACCGCCGGTACCTGTTTTCGCCCCGGGCGGTCCATCCGCGCCTATCGACATGCCCGCGTCTCGGCAGGCGTCCATAAACGCTTCGCGCGCGATGGCGACTGGCGTCATTCGGTTTAGAGCACGGCGGCACGTTTGAACCGCCCGATTGTATTTTCTGCCGCGATAGATGGCCCAATCCCCTTCGAGGAAATCGAGCACGTCGTTGACAGAAGCGAAGACCTGGGACGCCCCGTCCTTCATGTGAACGGTGACGGGAGTCATCCAAACCAATTCCGGGTTGAGCATGATGTCCTCCTTTCGCATTCAAGCCGGATGAAAAGGAAGTAAAAAAATATCGGCGCAGACAGAGCAGATTTCAAGTCTTCCAACCCACCACTTGTCGACGTCGATTAACGATCCGAGCGAACAGATCGCCGTCTGCCCCCCTCAACACACCCGGTTCACGGTGTAGGCACGGGGTATCCTTGCCTGCGCCTTGACAGTCGACGATCTTCGCACAGAGGAACCGATCGGGACGAACCCTGACGAAGGAAGCCCACCATGGCCACCACGGACGATCAGCGCGAAATCCAACGTTGCTATGATCTTGGCGCAAACGTCTACATCACCAAGCCCGTCGACTACGACGGTTTCGCCCATGCGATCCGCTAGCTCGGCTTGTTCTTTTCGGTGATGCAGATTCCAAGGCCGTCTCGCTTGGTGTTGTTGTGACCGAACTTGTGACCAACGCATTCAAGTATGCCTACGAATCGCGAGCCGTTGGCGAAATCGGGTTCGCCTCGTTCGAAGGGAGGACATCGCCGTGCTGGTCGTCGAGGACGACGGGATAGGCTGGAATGGCGAAGGAGATGCGAAGGGGACCGGCCTGGGCAGCAAGATCGTTCGCGCGATGGCGACGAATCTTGGAAGCATCGTGCGCTACGAGCCCTTATCCGCTGGCACGCGCGCAAGCCTTGACTTTTCCCCGTGATTGATCTCGTTCCGGGGTAGGCTCGACCCCGGCACGCGTCTCGCTGACACGTCTTCACACGGCATGACGGCCATATTTGTTGGAGGCTGGCATCACGACAGGGAACCGGTCTTCAAGTGGACCGTCTGCTCTTCCAAGCCCCTCGCGGCTCCTGTGACTTTCGATGCCGTCATGGATGCGCTTCGCCGGCTCGATGAATTCTGCGCCCCAAGGCCTCGACCGGCCTCTTTCAAACGAGAAGGGTCGATAACGGAGCTGCTGACACAAAACGAGGAGACGAACCTTAGCCGGTTGAATTGCTGGCTGGCTGCGAACGCCAACCTTCCGATGAGGTTTCCCGCCAATCGGGCATCGCTGAGCGGGCGAATTTCGGCACGAATTTTCCGGCTTGGCGCTCCGTCATGACTTCGGCACGCGTCGGCAACCGAGGGTTGGTGTTTGAACGCACCCTTCATTGGTGGGCTACACAGGAGGGGATCATCATACGTCCAGGTCGAGCTTAAATTTCCCTGACGGGAGGCGCCCATAGCCTTCGCCGAGAGGCAAGAGCCCGAACTGCGCATCCACCAGAACTGCCTTGCCCGAGCGCTCGAACACGTCTCCGCGAGCCACGGAGAAGCTGGTCCAGGCACCGGCCAGGAAGCGATCAAAGCGCAAAAAGCCAGGCCGCTCGTTTCAGTGAGATCAGAGGCCGACCGAGCAAAGATTGATCCACTCTCAAGCAACGTCGGCCCTTGAAACGCGCGTTTTGCTCACCTACCTCATTCTTGCCGGATGCCCCTCTCGGATCCTGGCACGGGAACGATGGTCCACTCATGCGTTGGACCGGGTTCGGTTCATATCGCTTCGCAAGGAGGATATGGTCCGGCGTCTGCCCGACCCCCCACCTACTTGCGTAGCGCGCTGTGCGCTCGACCGTCTCGGTCTTCTCATCGTCTCGTCCCGACAGCCTCCGATCCATTCGGCCCCCGGCCTGCACGTGCTTGGCACGTCGCAAGCAACATCGCTGATTAGGAAACGAAGGAGGAAGCACATGCTGGTATCGGATTTTGGCCGCATCGGGTTCGACCCGTTTCTGGAAATGCGGCGCATGCAGCAGGAAATGAATCAGCGCTTGTCCGACATGACAGCCAAAGCCGCCCAGGAGTTTCCACCCGTCAACCTCTGGATGGGTGAGGACAGCGTGGCGGTGACTGCTGAATTGCCTGGGATCGCGCCTGACGATGTCGATCTCACGGTTCGCGAGAACACCTTGACATTGACGGGCGAACGCGGATCGCCGGCAGAGGACGAGAAATCCGTTTGGCACCGGCGCGAGCGAGTATACGGAAACTTCTCTCGAACGGTGCAATTGCCTTTCCGCGTCGATCCGGAACAGGTCGAGGCGCGTTTCGCCAACGGGCTACTCGAAGTTGAACTGCACCGGCCTGAGACGGATCGGCCGAAGAAGATCCAGATCAAAGGATAAGGAGGCAAACATGGCTCAGGAACTGAAAACGACCGAGCGCCGGGTCCCAAGCAAGCTTGACGGTGGCGAACCGACCCGTTCGCGCCCGGTGTTTGTCCCGCGCACCGATATCTATGAGACAGAGGACAATGTCGTTGTTCTCGTCGACATGCCCGGCGTCGCCTCGGAGGGTGTCGACATCACCCTCGAGAAGCGGACGCTGGCGATTCGCGGCTACGCGACGGACCAGCAGCATGACAACTATCGCCAAATTTACGCCGAATATGGCGCGGGCAATTATGAGCGCGTCTTCACGCTGTCCGAGGATATCGATCGGGACAGTATCGAGGCATCGCAGAAGAACGGCGTCCTGCGGCTGGTCCTCCCGAAGGCCGCGCCGGCCAAGGCGAGAAAGATCCAGTTGAAGATGGCGTAGTTCGTCCGGAGAAAGGAGGTTGACCATGCAGATTAGAGATCTGATCCCCTGGGGCAACAACAAGGGAAGCGAAATTGCGAAGTCAGACGATGGAAACCCCGTCTTTTCTTTGCAGCGCGATGTGAACCGTATCTTCGAGGACTTCTGGAAGCGGTTCGATCAACCGTTCGGCGCTTTCGGGCGCTGGGATACCGGTGGGCCGCGAACGGACATCGCCGAAACCGAGAGTGCGCTCGAGGTTTCGGTGGAACTTCCTGGAATCGATCAGAAGGACGTCGATGTCTCCCTGACGGACAGCGCGCTCACGATCAAGGGAGAAAAAAAGAGTGAGCAGGAAGAGAGCAAGAAGGGGTATCACTTGTTGGAACGCTCATACGGGTCGTTCTACCGCTCGATCCCGCTCCCGTCGGGCGTCGATACGGACAAGGCCGCCGCGCAATTCAAGAATGGTGTCCTGACTGTGACGCTCCCAAAAACGGAGGAAGCGCTGTCGCGCGTGAGGAAGATCGAGGTGAAGGCGACCTGACATCGACTTCACGGTCGTGAGATGCGGCGGACGAAATCCGTCGCATCTCTTACGATTACTGGATGCGTCTCGTCCGGGGATACGCCATGAGCGAAGCGCGGGCGCGGGCGAGATCTTCGCGGGCGACGGTCAGCATCGCGTCTGCCGTATCCAGAGCCGCGAAAGCAGCCGCAGTCGGATTGGGCCGTTCCGCAGTGATGCGAACCCAGGCGCGATCGATTTCAGCAAGAGCCGCGCGAACATTCGCGATCGCTCGTTCAATGGCATCGTAGAGAGCAATCTCCTCTTCGGAGACTATTCGCGAATTGTCCCCGGTCATCGATCTTTTTCCGGCCACACCGGTCCATTGTGCATGCTCGAATGGCAAAACTACCACCAAGAGCGCTCATTTTAAACAGTCAGCGTGGCAACGATAGGATCGAAAATGGGTGAGAAACGCCGAACCGGTGGGCGCCGATGGACGTGTGCTAGAGGCATCAAGGGTGATAGTCGCGGCCATGGAAACGGCTCATGAACGGTGGTTCACTGCCAATTCTCCCCTCTGCCTTCAACATCAGTTTTCCTGAACGGACACGCCATTCTGGTCAAGCGGGACTTCAACGCCGGCCGGCTTCGTTTCCTCGCGATAGAGGTAGACGCCGAGGACTATGACGGCGACAACCAGGCCGCCGATGATCAGGTCGAGGGTGTTGTTTTGCTGCATGAGAGCAATTTTGCCTCTAATAGGTGAAGGGAGGAGCGGTTAGCCGCCTGTGAGAACGGCCGAGTTTCGCAGTTCATAATTGCAGCTAACGGAATAATACCCGAAAAAACCAGCATGCGCGGGCATGAGACGCCTTAGCGGTAAGCCTACGCTGCGGCGTCAGTTCGGAGGTGCCGTCTCAGGGGATCCGCAAAAATAGCGCGATCGTTCTTCCGGCCCGGATCAGGCGACAGTCCGCTCCGGGTCATGCCCGGCAAATGGAGGCGGCAACATCGTCAGTTTTCCACCCTTCTGCGACGCTGCGCTCGCCGTGCTTGCCGAGGCTCACTCCACTTCTATTCTGCTCGCTCCATTTGTCTTCTGAATTTCACATAGTTTCTCGGCTTTGAGCGCTTCGTAGAGCGCTGTCTTGCCGATCTTTACGCGAGCGGCAGCTTCGCGAACATTGAGACCGGCCGCCAGATGCTGTTGGGCCTTTGCGAGTTTTTCCGGCGTTACCACCGCTTGTCGGCCGCCGCGCCGGCTCCGCTCCTCTGCGGCTTGAAGGCCGGCGCGGGTTCGTTCCCGGATCAGATCACGCTCGAACTGAGCCAGCGCCCCGAACAGATGGAAGACAAGGCGACCGCCGGATGTCGTGGTGTCGATATTCTCGGTGATGGATCGGAAACCGACGTCCTTGGCTTCCAGTTCGGTGATGATCTCGATGAGGTGCTTCATCGATCGGCCGAGGCGGTCGAGCTTCCAGACCGTGAGCGTATCGCCGTCCCGAACATAGCGAATCGCTTCGGCCAGCCCCGGACGGTCGGTCTTCACGCCCGACGCCCTGTCTTCGAACAGCTTCTCGCAACCAGCCTTGCGCAAAGCGTCGAGTTGCAGTGCCGTATCCTGATCCCCGGTTGAGACCCTCGCGTAGCCGATAGCGGTCATGTAGGTGATTTGTCCGTTTTGTCGTTGGATCCGGACAATGTCCGATTTGCCGTCGCAGAGCAAGGTTTGCGGACAAAATCTGTGGAAGCCGCGAAACGGTCGTTTGTCGGACATGCATTTTCCAGTTCGGTGCAGCTACCGCAACGAAATTGGAGGATCAAGGAATGGCACGAAGGGCACTGCTGAGCGAGGCATGGTGGCAACAAGCGACAACCATCCCGGATGACGAAAGGGAGATCGCCAAACATTACACGCTTGACCGGCAGGACCTCGATCTGATCATGCGACAGAACAAGGCATCCAACCGGCTGGGACTTGCCTGTGTTCTGGCCATGCTGCGATATCCGGGGCGACCGCTTGCGGATGGCGAAGTTCTGCCGCTTGGCCTCTCGCGTTTTCTGGCGCGGCAAATCGGCGTCGATCACCGCGAGATAGATCGCTATTTCGAGCGTCCGCAGACACGACGCGAGCATCTCACCCTGCTTTTCGACAGGATGAAGATTCGCCCGTTCGCGCCTTCGGATGTGCGGGCGCTGACCGGCTGGCTGACGCCTGCCGCCCAAACCCTGCGCCAGGCCGATGCGTTAGCGGACATGGTGGTGGAGGAATTACGACGCCGATGTATCCTTATGCCGGCGCGCGCGGCACTCGAAGCCATCACGCATGTGGCGATAAGGCGCGGTGTTCGCATCGCTCACCGGGCCCTGGCTGGCGGACTGTCAGAGGTCCAGAAGGTCGAACTGGATAAACTTCTCGACCCGCGTGAGGGGACGGGTGTGACAGTTCTTGCCTGGGCGAGGTCACCAGCATTGTCGCCAGCCGCCGTCAACCTCGACAGGATCGCCGAGCGCATTCGCCTTCTTCGGTCGTTGGCCCTGCCGGTGACGTTGATGGAGCGCATTCCGGTCAAGGTCTTCAATGAATTCGCCGCAGAGGGGATGCGGATGAGCGCGCAGCATCTGCGCGACCTCAACACCGAACGCCGGCATGCCGTCCTGGCCGCGACGGTGTTGCACCTTTCCCGCCATCTGACCGACTGCGCCATCGACATGTTCAAAAAACTCATAGGCATCCTGACTCGGCGAGCCGACAACCAGGCAGCCGCTCGCGTCACCCGATCTGTCCGGGAGGTGCAGAAGCCGCTGAAGGACGTCTCGAAAGCTTGCCATGCGATCATCGAGGCCAGGGAGAAAGGCGAAGATATCGCCAAAGCGCTTGAACAGGTCATTCAATGGCCGGTCTTCGCGACCAGTGTCCGGGCGGTCGATACGCTGATCGCGCCGGATGTCATCGACGGTAAAATCGAAATGCTCCAGCGCTATCCGACGATCCGGAAAATGGCGCCGGAATTTCTCTCGACCCTCGTGTTCCGCGGTCACGCCGTGGCGGCGAATCTCTTGCGGGCGCTCTCCGTGGTCGCGGATCTCTATCGTACCGGCAAACGGACGATACCGGACAACGCTCCCATTTCCTTCGCACCGAAAGGCTGGATGACCCTTGTTCTGCAGGATGGCAAGATCGATCGCAGGGCTTACGAACTCTGCCTGTTCAGCGAGCTGAAACGCCGGCTCGATGCCGGTGATGTCTGGGTCGAGGGAGCCAAGCGCTTCCAGTCCTTTGAAAGCTTCCTCATCCCCACGCCGACATTCGAGCTGATGCGCGAGGAAGGCCCGCTTCCGGTTGCCGTCGATACCGACGTGGAAACCTACCTCCACCAGCAACGGCAGATCCTGAACGACGGACTGAGCGACCTTTCCCGTCTGGCCACAGCCGGCGAACTTGACGATGTCGAATTGACCGGGGCGGGCTTCAGCGTCACGCCGCACAAGGCCATGTTTCCTGACATCGCGAAGTCACTGAAGCCGAAGGTGGAAAGCCGTCTGCCTGCGATCCGCATCACCGATCTGTTGCTTGAGGTGGACGCCCGCACGGGATTTTCCAACACCTTCACCCATCTGCGCAGCGGTCGGACGGTTGACAACAAGCTTGCGCTCCTCACCGCCATTCTGGCGGACGGCATCAATCTCGGCCTCACCAGAATGGCGGATGTTTCCCCCGGAATAACCATGCGCCAGCTCGCCTGGGCGCACGACTGGCATATTCGCGAGGAGGGTTACGCCGCCGCGCACGCCATTCTCGTCAACGCCCAGAGGCAATTGCCTCTCGCAAAGCTGTGGGGCGACGGAACCACGTCATCCTCCGACGGTCAGTATTTTCCGGCAGGAGGGCACGCCGAGGCGATCGGCGACCTCAACGCCCGCTATGGCCCCAATCCCGGAGCGAAATTCTATCGGTTCACCTCCGACCAGTATGGCGCTTTCTACATCATCGCCATGAACGCCAATGCGAGCGAGGCCATTTATGTCCTCGATGGTCTTCTCTATCATGGTAGCGATCTCGCCATCGAAACCCACTATGTCGATACCGGCGGGGTCAGCGATATGAGCTTCGCCCTCTGCCATCTCGTCGGCTTCCAGCTCGTGCCTCGGCTACGTGGTCTCAAGGATCGCAGGCTTTATCTCTTCCCAGGCGACACACCTCCCGAAAACTTGGCGTCGCTCGTCGGCGAACCCATCAATGTCGAGCGGATCAAGGCAAACTGGAATGACATCCTGCGCCTCGTCACGACGATCCGCTCCGGCCAGGTCCGGCCTTCGACCCTGCTGGCGAAGCTGTCCGCATTCCCGCGCCAGAACGGATTGGCGCTTGCGTTACGCGACATCGGGCGCATCAATCGGTCCATCTTCCTGCCCCAATGGTGGCAGAGCCCCGAAATGCGCAGGAACGCGACCGCCGGACTCAACAAGAGCGAAGCCCAGAACACCTTGGCCCGCGCGCTGTTCTTCAACCGTCTCGGAGAACTGCGGGACAGGACCTTCGAGAGCCAGTTCTATAGGGCGTCAGGACTGAACCTTCTGATCAATGCCATCGTCTACTGGAACACGCTTTATCTCGAACCGGCTTTCGCCGAGCTCAACCGGGAAGGCATCGCCACGCCGCCCGACATTATCAAACACATCACCCCGCTCGGGTGGCAGCATATCAGTCTCACCGGCGATTACATCTGGACCCCGACGGACAGCATCGATCTCAGGCCACTGCGGCGCGAAACATCCATCCTCGCAGCGTGATCACCGTATGTTCTCAAATGTCGGACAGATTCATCACTTTCGTGTCGTGATGCCTAAAAGCTTAGCACGCTGGAGAAGCCTCGACGGCATTGGCCGCCGATAAGTAGCGCACCGTAGTCCATCCGAGGCAGGCGCAATGATTTTTCATTCTCGACCCGCTCTGGCGTGGAACCGGATTTTGGGTCAGAGGCACACTTTGTCACGCTCTAGCGCTTGACGTGGCCGGTGGAGTTGCCGATCACCGTCGAACAGCACAGCATGAGGGATCGAATGCCGCATTATCTCGTGATGCACACGTCACTTGTCGAAGCCGAAAACGAGGAGGCCGCCGCTCGGAAAGCCTTGCTGACGATCAAAGAGAGCAAGGAGATTTCCTTTTCTGTGAAGTTTGATGAGGCCAGCGTGAGACGGGTCGTCGTTTCAACTGCCGATATTCCATGCGACCTGCGGCCATTAGCGGGCGATCCTGAAAAACAAGAAGAGGAGACACCCGTCGACAGTATCGACGGAGCGCCTCCCGAGGCGTCGTTCCATGCCTTCATTGATCGAACGAAGTTCGCAATCGCATTGATACTTTTCATCTCTGGCTTGTGCCTTGGGTTGGCATACCGCGTCATGTAATACGGTCCAGATCAGCGGGTCAGCGGAAATGAAACCCAAGCCTCAGCCTGGCGTCTGGCGACGGCCTCAGTGAGGCAGCCGCCGTAAGGGCGCGCGCATGAACCGGCCCGGTTGGGGAGCCGCCCATTGAAAATGGTTTGCAACTTGAAATGGATCTATATCCAGGCTGAGGTGTGGCCGAAAAGCCTGAATCTGTGAGGACCCCGCGAACGTCGTGGTTTTTTAAGGTTGACGGTCGATCTCAGCCGCAGAGCATAAACAACTTGTCCCGCTTGCATTTTAGTAGTTGCTTAATCTTTATATGTCAGATTTTCATTTGTCACGGGTAGGTTATCGTGGCGCAACATCACATGCTAAGGGCTCGCCGCAGGTATCTCGTGGCGAGCCTCTTTTGTTAGCGCGCTGCGGGGTTGCCGACACGGCGTTCTGCGTCAGTGACAGTACTTGCTGCATCACCCCCGAAACCATTGATCCCGTTGGCACAGGAGGTGATTGGCAGCCTCAACAAGCATGTGGCTATCAGAGCCGAAATGATCTCCATTTCCAACTTCTTCGGTTCCTTCGATTGTTGCTGCCTGGACGAGGCTAACGACGCTTCCGCCGGGCGTTGACGCTGGACTGTTGCTCGGTTGCCCCGACGCCGACCCGTCGGTAAGTTTGATGACGACAATTGCGTCGATAGGAGTGCGACGCATCGCAATCCAAGGACCGGAGATCGCTGGATCCTCGAGATCGAGGCGATGGGCGTTACGTGGTTCTGGTTCTGGGTCGAGCAGGAGTTTAGAGGATTGGGCGTTGCCACGAAGCTGATGTCCAAGGCTGTTGCGTATTTGAAAAGCCGCGGTTGAACGGGTATTGTGTTGCATTCGTCAAAAGCAGGTGAAGCGCTTTATCGCAGTCTTGGCCCGAGCCGGCACATGAAATGCGAATGACATTTGGCACCGATGATCTGAATGCCGCAAACATCTCATCAGAACGTGGAACATAGCTGCCTCATCGAGGTTGAGGAATTCGACAGCGGCCATTTTCATCGAGATGGAACGCCCTATCTCGCAGTCAAAGCGCTCGTAGGGTGCACTGAACGGTTTGTGAAGCAGAACGTTTCTCTTTTCTCGCGCAGACAAGAGCAGGTGAAAATCTATTCACCGGCGCGCGAGCATCCTGCGCTGCAACTGCTGTATGCACGATTAGATACCATCGGACGCGGCTCAGGAGTGCGAATGACACGACGCCCCTCGCGAGGAGAATGGAAATGACAGGGCACGGCAACAGAAAATCCTCGAGGTCGAGCAGGCAGCAACGGCTCGATGCTTTCGAAGAAACGACGCGCCTCGCTCGCCAGAGTGTGGAGGAAGAGCGCCGAGAGAGGGAAGAAAAAAGCGAGCGACTTCGAAGGGCACGGCTGGAAGCGCAGGAACAAGATCGGCAGGTTTGACGTGCGCCTGCAGCCGAAACCTTCGCAACCAACCGAGTAAGACGGCCCCTCTGCCTCTAGCCTACCTTATCCTGTGTTTGCGTTTCAAAGTCGGAGGCATCGTGTCGTTCATGGAGTTGTTCTGAAGGATCGCCATTGATCCGGTTGACCATGCGGCCGCGCTTGACCGCCGGCCGGCTTGCGATCTCAGCAGTCCAGCGCTGCAGATTCTTATAGTTCTCAACATCAAGGAAGGTTGCGGAGTCGCCGTATGCCTTTCCTTGCGCGAGGTTCCCGTACCAGGGCCAAATTGCGATATCCGCAATCGAGTATTCGTCGCCCGCCATGAACCGGTTGCCTTCAAGATGACGGTCCAACACGTCAAGCTGACGCTTCACCTCCATCGAAAAACGATCAATGGCATATTTGATATGCATTGGAGCGTAGGCGTAAAAATGACCGAAGCCGCCGCCAAGGTAGGGCGCCGAGGCCATTTGCCAGAACAGCCAATTCATCGTCTCCGTCTGCGCCTTGTGCTCTTGTGGTATCAGGGCGTCAAATTTCCTTGCCAGATAAAGAAGTATGGATCCGCTTTCGAACACCCGTGTCGGCTCAGGTGTAGAACGGTCCATCAGTGCTGGAATCTTCGAGTTTGGATTAACCTCCACAAAGCCGGAACCGAACTGGTCGCCATCGCCGATCCTAATCAGCCACGCATCGTATTCCGCTCCGCTGCGGCCGAGCGCAAGCAGTTCCTCCAGCATGATAGTGACCTTCACGCCATTCGGAGTTGCCAGAGAGTAGAGTTGCAGGGGATGCGTTCCGACAGGCAGAAGCTCATCGTGGGTGGGGCCGGCAATGGGCCTGTTAATGTTGGCAAACTGTCCGCCGTTGCCTTTTTCCCAATGCCATACCTTTGGCAGTTCGTACCCGGGAGGGAAATTATTGGCGGAGCTATTTTCAGTCATACTAGATCCTCTGTTGGGCAGTCATGGGCAGGCACATAGGCTTCAATTGTTATAAAGGAACCGCGACACGAGAGTGCCGCGCCCCGGCACTGCCATTCGCGACTGCGCTCCGGGCCGGTTTCGCCGGCCCTATAGGAACGATGTTTGACGGCGTTAATCGAGAAAGCTTGTGCCCGTAAGCTCGGAGCTACTGGAATAGTTTTCTCGTCGCAAAGGATGGCGCGTGGACGTCGGTGCGAATTGCGGAGCTTGTTATTTGGCGACAGTTATTCTACTCTTCCTTGTAGGTTTTTAGCCTAAATCCCGGATTGGAGCGTCTCGCATGCTGAAACGTGTTTCCGTCCTTTTCTCGGTCTTTTTGACGGCATGCGTGCCGTCCTGGACGTACCCACCCTTTGCGCCAACTAATGCCCGTAACTGTCAAAGTGCGCCGCCGAGTCGAGCTGAATCTGCCGATTGGCGACGGGCACAAAAGCTGAACACGCGTCAATCCTATCAGGCTTTCCTCGCAAAGCACCCTCGCAGTTGCTACGGCAACTTGGCGGTCGAAAGGATGAAGAAGGGGGTTCAACGGCAACCTGTTGCAGTACGGAAGTTGGACACCCAATCCGAACGGGGCTGGGGCCGCGGATCAGCCTATTAGCGCCCGTTCTGTTCTCTGCCTCGCGAGGCTGCGAGCAGTGCGGTGGAAATGTCTCGCTGCATCAGGGTATTTGAAACAGGGTTCAAGCTCATTTGAGGGTAGGGTATTCCGGGTGCAGCAGATAATCTCGGGGTTGGCTGATGCATTTTGACGTTGTTCATGCTGCCGACCCACGATTTCTTGGCGGTACGTCGAGCGCACTGAGAGCCGAGCTCAAGGCGGCGAGACAGTGGGAAGTGAGCTGTGGGCTATTGCCCTTCCTCGGACAGCGCACCCGCGAGTTAGGCGTCTTCGACACTCGCACGGCCGCCACAATTGAACAATCGAATGCCGTCTGGCTAACAGGGTCGGAAGAGGCAACGTGCGACATTCTTCTGGCTCACCATCCTGCGGTGTTCGAGCGTATGCCGAGTTCGCCAGTGCGCATAAGACCTCGCCGCGTCGTTTGCGTGGTTCATCATCCTCTGTTCGACGGCAATCGAGTTCCGCAATACGATCTGACGGTCGTGGGACGTGTCTTGGACAGGCTCTTTGGTGTGCCAGTCGCGTTCGCTCCTGTCGGGCCAAAGGTCCGGTCACAGTTCAACAGTATTGGGACCGAAAGCCCCCCGCTTCTCCGACACGATTTGTATAATATGGTCGACGCCGCTGAATGGGCGTTACCCGAGCGATCAGCTCCGGCAGGTATCGCGAGTTTGGGACGCCATACGAGGGGAGACCCGGCGAAATGGCCCAGTTCTGCAGATGACCTGCGCGCTGCTTACCCCGACGCACCCAATTTCGCCATCAAGGTGTTGGGCGGTGTCCCAGAGCCAATCCAGCCGTGGATCGGCTCGAACTGGCAGATCAGTCCATTCGCGCAAAACAGCGTCCCAGACTTTCTCAGACGCCTTGATTTCTATGTCTATTTTCACAGCCGGCAATGGGTGGAAGCCTTCGGGGTATGTATCGCAGAAGCAATGGCCAGCGGCTTGGTGACAGTGCTTGACCCTTCATTTGAAAGCCTGTTCGAAGATGGCGCGGTCTACTGCAACATTGCAGAAACGCGAAGCGTCATCGAGCGCCTCATTGCCTCTCCTTCGACCTATCTCCAACAATCAAATGCCGCCAAGGAGCTTGTCCGACGGAAATTTGCGATCGATCAATATCCGCAACGCATGGCACGCCTCTATGATGATCTTGAGCTTCGCAGACCTTCTTGGCTGGAAAACAGCCGGACCGTGGGCAGCGGTTGTTCACCTGGCAAGACTGCCGAAAGTGTGACGCCTGAATCCGCCCCGCGACGTGTAGGCAAGAAGCGCCGAGTGCTTCTTGTCGCGACAAACGGCATCGGGCTCGGTCATATCACACGACTGATGGCGATCGCAGAGCGGCTGCCCGATGATATGGATCCGATATTCTTTACTCGATCGGCCGGATCCGCGTTGGCCCATGCGCGAGGTCATGCTGTTGACTATACGCCTTCCGGTTTGGCAATCGGCGTAACGGATGAAAGCTGGAACAGGGCTTATGCGCAGGAGCTGGTGACGGCAGTCGAGGCGTTTGATGCCTCGGCGGTGGTGTTTGATGGAAACAGGCCGTTTCCAGGGTTAATTGCCGTTGCCGAATGCCGACGCGACCTCGCCTGGATCTGGATCCGGCGTGCGTTGTGGCGTCTTTCCCACAATTTCGAGCCGGGCGTCCAGGACATATTCGACATGGTGATCGAACCAGGCGAATTTGCGCATGACGAAGACCATGGTCCGACCCGCGATATGCCCGGGGCAGTTGCTGTTCCCCCTGTGCTTCTGTTGGATCCCGGTTCGGGCCTGCGCAGGAGAGAAGCTGCCGCCAAGCTTGGCGTCAACCCGGACCGGTTCACGGTTGCTGTACAACTGGGGTCGCAACGAAATTTCGACCTGGAGGATCTCCCCAGTCTGATCTTCGCCGATCTGGCCAGACGGAATGTGCAGACGGTACAGGTCCTCAATCCGTTGGCGCCACCTCCCAAGCAGGAATGGCCGAGCGTTTTGCGCACAAGCGTTTACCCCTTGGCTGAGTGCGCCAGCGCGATCGATCTTCTTGTCACAACCGCGGGGTACAACAGCTTCCATGAGAGCATCCTGGGAGGGATCCCCTCGATCTTCGTGCCCAACCAGGCGCCGGAAATGGACGATCAGCAACTTCGCGCCGTTTATGCCCAAACTGCGGGCCTGGGACTTTGCTTACGATACTCGGAGTCGGATCGTGTGACGACAACGCTCGACCTGGCGCTATCAGATGCCTTCCGCACCGAGGTTCGCCGGCGTCTGGGGCGCCTGAATTTCGTTAATGGAGCCGCCATGGCCGCAAAAGCGGTCGAGCAGCTTGTCTTCAGCATCCGCGCTGACCGACCCCTGCATGCCGCGATTGCTCGAATGTGAGCTCATGGAAACATCCGCGCCGAGCTGATCGGCAAGAAACTCCTCGATGGTCGATGAGATTGTGATTTCACTGGCGATATCCCATTTCGCAATGATCAATGACCACCGCCTGCGCGAGTATCTGCCATAGATTTCGGGGGAAAGTGATGGCAGGTGGCTGCGGGTTGGGACAAATTCCAAAGGGGCAGAACTTGCAGCAGTCAGGTCGGGACGCAGTTCTGACAGAACGATAACTGGAAATTCGCCATTAGCCCTGCAAGCTTCGACGGCAGTGTCAAGAATCTCGGCGAGATTAGCGGGCATGGCACCGAGGACGGAAATGAGGCTTCTGGGTTTGGCTTCGTCAACTGGGTCTCGCAGGACGTACTGAAGACTGTCCCCGGCGGCGGTGGGATCGACGATCCTGACGGCGCCCTTCGACCTCCCGAAACGCAAGAGCCGGCCAATTCTTTCGACAATCCAGCGCAATGCCATCCCCGCGTTCCGTGCAACTATGCCACTATGACCGTACCACCGTTCTCTCAAAGCCCATTCTGCTGAACGAAGAGTTCGACATCTTTCTCGATTTCCTCTCGTGAAGCAGCGTCCAGCTTCTCGCCCACCGAGGTCTTTGTCCGTTCCGCCTCTTCGACTTTGAAACGCGTGGCGAGTGTCGCGTTGAAATATGCCTTCCTCAAATCTGGCTTTCCGCGGGCAAAGCTGCCCGCAGCGTAACCCTTGGCGAGCTCGAGATAGGCGTCCTCGAAGCCTCGGCGTGCCGACAGTTCCAGCAGGGAAAGTGCGCGATTGGCATCGGGACGAACCTTGCCCTCGCCTTTGACGAGAATGCGAGCTGCATAGAGAGGCGCGTATTGGTTACCCATTTCCGTGGCGCGGATCATCAGATCAAAGCCCCGTTTGACATCCTTCTCGACGCCCAGGCCGCCGACATAGGCGCGGCCCAGATTGGTCATGGCGTCGATCTGGCCGGCATCTGCCGCCGCGGCATAAAGCCTTGTCGCTTCAACATCATCCTTCTTCACTCCGATGCCGCGCCGGAAGCTGTCGCCGAGCGCAGTGATTGCATTCGACCAGCCGCTGGATGCCGCTAGTCGGTACCACAGGATTCCCTCTTCGGGATTCTGTGGGACGCCTTGGCCGCGTATGTAAGCGGTTCCTACATTCGTCCTCGCTCTAAGATTTCCGAGCGGTGCCGCCTGCATGTAGAAATCGAGAGCCCGCTTGTAGTCGACCTCGCGGCCTATGCCGGCACGGGCCATGTATCCGAGATTGACGAGGGCAGCGCTGTATTGCTGCGTGGCGGCAAGTTGGTAGAAATGTTCCGCCCAGTCATAGCGCTTGGCTATTTCGAGGACGCGGGCCAACTGGAACTGCAGGCGTGGATTGTTGGGGTCGGCCGCCAGCGCGTAGCCGCAGGAGCGTAGCCCGTCGCGGATGTTCACCAGTCCGTTCGTGACGCCCGGTACCACGCGTTGAGGATCGTTCGGATCGGCTGCGTACAGGTCGCAATCCTTAACGAGAGACTTCATGCCGCTTTGTGTGTCAGGCATCTTGCGCGGCCAGATTCGAAAAGTCTCACTCACGGCGCGCTCGCCTGCCTGCTGAAAGACAAACTCCGCCCCAGCAGCTGCATTGGCCTCATTGGAGGGTGGCGGCTCGGTGGAAATCGGGGTGGCGGCAAGTGCGCCGCTGACGAACAGACCACGCTGCTGCAACTCGGCAACCTCAAGGCTGCTACGCTTGACCGCCTCCGCGGCTAGCGTGCTGTTCGGAAACGCCTTGGCAAAACGTTCGAAATCCGTTGGGTCCGCGCTGTCTTGAATGAAATACCAGAGAACCTGATCGATCGTCAGTGCCCCGTCACCGCCCGCAACCACGGGTGCGGGTTTCTCGCTGCCTGCCGGCTTCAGGACGAATTTGGTTTCGATCGATCCCGTGATCCACGGGATCTGCGATCCGTTGGTGGCCAGGCGCACGTCCCCCCGCACTGTTCTGAACGTGTCGTAGATGTCGAGACCCGGCTGCTGAAGTGCATTGGCGAGCGCCAAAGAATAAGGGCTGTTTGCGCCAGTGCCGTCATAGGCGACTTCGCCGGCGCCGGTAGCGAAGGCAATGAGAACCTGACCGGCGCCGGCCTCCATGTTGGCGAGGCCCTGTTGCAGTCCTTTTTCGGTGGTGAGCGGGTTGTTGCGGCAAGCGTCCAGAATGATCAGTTTGACGCCGACTGGATCGTTCTTGACGAGGTCTATGAGATCATTGAGGGCGATGGCGTCATCGATAACCTCCTTGGCAGACCCCGTCCGTACATCGACGGGTAGCAGCAAGCTTCGTCCCTCGTGCTGTAGCGCGTGTCCCGCATAATAGAGAATGGAAAGATCGGCACCGACCAGGTGGCTGCGGATTGCATTCTCGAGATCGCCGACGGCGGCTTTCTTGACGTCGTAGAAGAGCAGGACATCGAAGCCAAGCTCGGTAAGCGTTGCGGCAATCAGCTTGGAATCGTTTTTTGGATTCGATAAAGGCGCAAATTCGTATTCGCCGTTCCCGACCACGATAGCGGCTTTACGCTCCGCATGGGCCATCTGCGAGAACGCCGTTAAAAACAGCACCAACAGCGGGATCAAAAAAATCCATTGCGGCCGAAGGCACGAACTTCTTTGCGTCATGGCAGGTAAGCCCAGATTGTTGACTTCGTTGTCCTGATGAACGGCAAGAATACAGCGTCCATAGTAATGCAATTTTTGCGGCTTCGCCTAGGGAAAAGGATTAGGGCTGAAAGAGTGGCTTTATGGCGCCATGCGAGCTCGGGCCTACGTATGTCAAGACCGGATCCATGGAGGCACAAAGCACTCCGCCCAATTCCGATCCGTGCAAAAGCCTGGGTGATGATGGCCGATCGGTATCATCGCGTGACCGCGTAAAAAACCCAATCCCCGTCGGTACTTCGTCCGGAGAGTATGGCCTCGGCAACGCCGATGCGGCTTTCGAGGTGGCGGGTCTTTGTGCTAGGCTCATGATACAGGAATGCCAGCGTCACGAGACAGGGGCACTCTCCGAATGGCTGAAGAACGCAAGACAACCGTCCAGACGCCGCTTGGGCCCGCGACGCTGACATTTACGCACCTCATTGGCCATGACGAGATAAGCCGGTGTTTTGCCTTCACCGTCGGTTTCGTCAGTTCCGACGAAAACGTCGACGCGCTCAAACTGCTTGGAAAGCCAATTTCGGTTGAGGGCGAGGCCGGAGATCCCAAGCGGTGGTTCAGCGGGCTCGTTTCAGACTTCCGCCTGACGCGGATCGAGGAAGGCTTTGCTTATTACGAGGCGGAGCTGCGACCGTGGCTCTGGCTGCTCGCCAACACCACTGACTGCCGTATCTTTCAGAACATGAGTGTCGTGGAAATCGTCGAGCAGATATTCTCGAAATATAAGCCGGCGAAGTTTGAAAAGCGGCTGCAAGGATCCTATGAGGCGAGGGAATACTGCGTGCAGTATGACGAAACCGACCTGGACTTCGTGCAGCGCCTGCTCGAGCACGAAGGCATCATGTATTTTTTCGAGTATGGCGACGGAGAGCACACGCTCATCCTCGCCGACGCCATGAACAAGCTGAAGCCGGCGCCGGGCTATGCGACGGTCAAGTTCCGCGCGGAAGGCGACCCGGTGCGGCGGGACCAGGAATATATCACGCAATGGGTGGCAACCAGTTCCGTTCACCCGGGCGCCTACGCCCACACGGACTATGATTTTACCAAGCCGGGCGCCGACCTCATGGCGCAGTCGACACAGCCCTTTTCTCACGCAGAATCACAAGGAGAGCACTACCGACATCCAGGTGCCCATTTGAATGTGGGCCGCGGCGACGCTGTGGCCTTGGTAAGACGCGAGGAAATACAGGCGGCGCATCAGCGTATCACCGCCGCCGGTACTGTGCGGGGGCTGGCTTCAGGCTGCACCTTTAAACTGGAAAACTTCCGGCGCAAGGACCAGAACACGGAGCATGTTGTCCTGCGTGCCGAATATCGCCTGTTCGACCCCGGTTACCGCCCGGCTGGTTATGCAGGGGAGGAAACCTTCCACGCAGCACTTCAGGTCGCTCCAACCTCCATCATCTACCGGCCGCAGCGTATCACGCCTCGTCCAATCATGCGGGGGCCGCAAACCGCGACGGTGGTCGGTCCTTCAGGGGAGGAAATCTTCACCGACAAATATGCGCGGGTAAAGGTGCAGTTTCACTGGGATCGCCTCGGCAAAAAGGACCAGAACAGTTCCTGCTTCGTACGGGTTTCGCAAACCTGGGGCGGAGCCGGGTGGGGCTTCATCCAGATCCCGCGTATCGGCCAGGAAGTGATCGTGGACTTCCTCGAGGGGGATCCGGACCGGCCGATTATCACCGGCAGGGTTTATAACGGCAAGGAGATGCCACCCTACGAGCTGCCGGGAAATGCCACCCAATCGGGGTTGAAGACGAATTCGTCGCCGGGCGGCGGCGGTTGGAACGAAATGCGCTTCGAGGACAAGGCCGGATCGGAAGAGGTTTATTTCCAGGCGCAGAAGGACCACAACCTGCTGATCAAGAACGACCGCGGCAAGTTGGTCCAGCACGACCAGTCCGACCGCATCGACAATAATGCAAAGCATTCCGTCGGCGTGAACCTCGATGAGGACGTCGGCAACAACAAGACGACAAAGGTAGGCGTCGACCGCACGGTCAATATCGGTTCCAACGACACCGAGACGGTGGGCATCAATCGCTCACTTACCGTTGGCGCAGACGAGACGATTGGCATCGGCGCGAACTCCACCGAGACGATCGGCTCCAACCACACGCAGACAGTCGGCATCGTCCAGACGGTCGTCGTGGGTGCGGCGCGGATCGATACGGTCGGGGCCGCAGAGACCAGAACCGTGGGAGCCGCTCAGATGAACACCATCGGCGCGACCAGGTCGGTAAGCGTCGCTATCAGCCAAAGCCATGACATCGGAACTTCCGACAGCTGGGATGTCGGCACTGACCAGAGCATCGGCATTGGCGGTGGACAGACAAGCCAGATCGCCAAGACACGCACCGCGAAGATCGGGGAGGACGATGCTACGGAGATCAGCGGTGCCCGCGTTGTGAAAGTTGCGAAAGGCAGCGCGCTCGAGGTCGGTGAGGACGGGCTGATCAAGATCGGAAAAGATCTGCTGATTGACGCCGGTGACTCAGTCGTCATCAAGTGCGGCTCTGCGGCCATTTCAATGAAAAAGGATGGCACGATTACGATCGAAGGCAAGGATATTTCTGTCAACGCCAAAGGCAAGTTCAATGGCAAGGCTTCAAGCGAAGTCACATGGAAAGGCAGTAAGATCACTCACAATTGAGGGGCAGTCAGATGGCCGAGACTCGGGAACGTATAGAAGGGGTGGTGATCGGAGTGTTGTTGGGGTTCGATGCCGGCGTGCCGCTGGTCGTCTTTCCCGGCAACCCCCGTGACACCGCGTTGCCTGCGCGCAGCTTGGCCGACCTCACATCGGCAATGATCGGTGCTGAGGTGGCGCTGCTCTTTGAAGGCGGAGAGGCGATGCGGCCACTGATTGTCGGCCAGATCGTGGAGCCGGCGCGCAAGTCTTCGTCGCCACATGTCGTTCGCGACGGCGAGCGCGTGCGGATCACCGGCGAGGAGCGTATTGAGCTTCGTTGCGGCAAGGCCACGATCATCATGGAAAAGGACGGCCATATCACCATACGCGGCACCTATGTGACCAGCCACGCCAGCGCCGCCAACCGAATTCGTGGCGGATCGGTGAACCTCAACTGATGCCTGCCGCACCTGTTCTTCGCGAAATCGTCCGCCAGCATGCTGAAATGGCGGCATTCCTGTGGACGGTCTACGACTATCATCTGCTCCATCCGGACGAAAACCCCGAAATGGACGAGGAGCGGCTTGCGCGGCTGATCGAGAGGCTGGAAGCGCATATCGACGGCTTGCGAGTGGCAGGAGAGACCGGGCTGGAAATTGCCAAGGAGCGGTACGCCTCGTTTCACGAGGCCGGGGAGTTGTTTGTGGTGCGGATGCTATCTGGCTCACCGGACTTGCGGATTCGGGCACTCGATCTCGACAGGGTCAGACGCTACTTGAAAGTGACTCTGGAGACGTCCGCTTGAGCAGACGCCGAACGCCGCCAGCGCTCGTCAAATGAATTCGCGAGTCATGTCGATCCTACGAACAAAAAGGTTACCGTCATAACCAAACTCGATCCCTGACCACGCCTTTCCGTTAAACGTGAAGACTTCTTTCCAGCCCACCGCAACAAGATAGTCGTCGGTCGCATGCATCGCATAGACGAAGCCCAGTGATCTGAACGGCACGAGTTTCATTCCTTTTTGGACGTAAAGGCCGTACTCGTCATCTCCCCAGTACCGATTTCCAGCGAACTCGCATATCGAGCATATCTGTGTACCCGGTCCAGCTATCTCCGTTAATTCCTCATCCGCGTACCGGGCACAGAAGCCATTTTCGCAGCCGAGATATACGCTGCCGTCACGCGCAACCTGCAACGCAGAGATGCTGTGGTTGAATCCGAGAGGAACTGGGCGCCAACGAGTGCCATCGAGGCGCAGCAATGTCCCCTGATCGCCGGCCACGTGAATGAGCTTAAGTGTCGGACCATGCATGGCACGCAGGAAAGCCGAAGTCCGTGTCTCGATCGGCACCCATTGGGTGCCCTGCGCCAGGCAAACAGTTCCTTCGTCTCCATAAAGATAGGCAGTCCTTTGGTCGAGATGCCAGAGCTTGTTCGTGAACGCCTCCGGTCCTTCGCCAGTCGCAATGGTGCCGTTGCGAATGTGATGGGTGGTTCCACCGACCTGCAACGCGATATGTTCCTTCTCGGAGAGGCTGACATGCGAGAGAATGAGATCGTCGATGTCCAGCAGTACTTCTTGGCGAATCTGGTCGTCGAGCGACATCCGCAGCAGGAACGAGCGTCCCGCTTCGTCGTTCTTGTCGCTAAGTTGCACGGATACCGAGAAGAGATTTCTCCCCAGGTGGAAGGCGTTGATCGCCTCGATGTCGATCTCGTCAAGGGGGTAGTCGTCGAGACGCGGCTCTGGATCGTCCGTCATCACCTTCCTACCGTCATTGCATTCAGTTCGGTCTGTGTCTTCTTCGGTCGGACTACGTCCTGAAGATAGTTTATCATTACGAGCCGCAAGCATTCAATCATGTCGTCGGCATCCTTCTGCGGCGCGTTCTTAATCGCGGGTTCGTTCTTCCGTACAGCATCGAGTGACTTTTCCATCGCATTCTTCAGCGATGGCTTCCTGCGTCGCTTCTTTTCCTTTCGGAAGAATGCGGCTTCTTGGTTCGTTTTCAAGTTGTGGGGCGTTCCCTTCTTGCTGCCGTCGCCGCGCTGAAACCCGCCCCCTTTCTTGTGCTTTCGGGAACGCATGCAGATGCATGGGGCGGTCTGGTTGTCGTACTCCTTCCATCGCGTGAAAGACTTGTTCTGCTTGCGACTGCTCTGGAAGCACCCAACGCGAACGAAGTGTTCGGATTCGGACCCCGCAGGGCAGTCGGCCTTCGAATGCTGATGGAGCCGGATCTGATATTTGTTGAGCAGGGTTTCGCAGTCCTGGCCCCCGGCGCTCAATCCGGCCATATGGGGCCATGTAACCGTGTTGGGGCCTGGGGAGGAATGATTGTTGGTGGCGAGATCGGTGAAGCGGATGACCGGCTCCCCGTCAAATTTCACATCATTCGACCAGCTGTTGAAATACTCTTTGCCAGTGTTGTTCGATGTGATGATGCCCTTCTTGGTGGCACAGCCTGCTTCGGTGCCGGACGTTCTCGACAGGTCTGACTTGTTCTTGATATTGACGGTTTGCCCGCCGATTTTGACCGTGCCCGTGCCCTTCTCTGTGTCGCTGGCAAATCCGAAGCTGGGGTAGGGGATGGGCACGCCGGGCGGTGTTGCCGGGTTCTCAGGCGGGGTGAAGCATGTGTCCGGGAAGACCGCGATGGTTCTGGCGTTCACGGCCCTGCCAGAAATTTCAAGGCCGTTTGCGAAGACGTTGGACATTTAAGCTGCCCTCGTCGCCAGGATAGCAGCGCCGCAGGCGCCAGAATCGCTGGAGGCTTCGATTAAGACCGGATTGCCGGCGGCGTAGCCCTTGCGGGCGGCCATGAAGGCCATGCCGATCATGATGGGCACAGCGGCCGCGCCGACATTGCCGAGGCTTTCTCCGGGCGACCAGATGTCCTGGAAGTCGTGCCGGCCACGCAACAGACGCAGGCTCGCCAATGCCGATTGTTTGAACCAGTATTGCTCGCCGACAAGATCAGCGATGCGGTAGCCCACCCGGCTCATTTCAATGCCGGCTTCGTGAAGTGCGGCACGGTAGGCCGAGGTCATGCCGTCGCCCCGCAGCGGTAGATCCTCCGCATTGTAAATGAAGGCCCGCTCGCGGGTCAGACCGAGCCCGGCCAGACCAAGGGCGCCACTATGTGAACGGGTGCAAAGCACGGCTGCTGCTGCTTCCCCCGGGATAAAGCCATTTGGATTATCCGCAGTCAGCAGGCGTTCGCTGGCGAGATAATAGGAAAGGGTCTCTGCCGTCAGATAGCTGTCGACGCCAGCGATCATCACAAAGGGCGCTGCATCCGCCGCCAGTATGCGGCGGGCCTGTTCCAGGGCGACATGCCCCGACGGACGACCATAGGGTACAATTCTCGAGCGGCCATGCGGCGGACATTCCACGATCTCAGCTATGCGCTGGAGCAAACGGGCACCTTCGGGGGCGGGGCGGCCGTGCCTGTCCTCCTCGGCAAGGCAGAGGATAAGCGCAGTCTGGCCGCGGGCTTCAGGAGCGGCCTCGAAGGCCTCGCAAATGGCACCCGCGGCGAGACGGGCCATACGCGTTTCGCCAAGCCAGTTGCGCGGCAGAGGTACTGGAGCTCCGATCAGCCATTCTCTACCAGGTCCCAGAAAACGCGTTTCTTGAAAGCCGTCCAGGCGCGCTCTCATTGCCGCGCAGGCGGATTGTGTGTCGAGGCCGACGGCCGTTGCCATTCCAACCGAGACGATGTCGATCGGGGCGGTCACGCCTCTTCCTCCTGCGCCGCGGGCGCACTGCTCGCGCGCACGTAGGTGCGACCGGTGGCCCGCGCCCTCAGCATCGATTGGGTCGGCGGTCCGACCCAGCACTCGCTGAAGTCGAGGATCGTTCGGTGGATGCGTTGCGACATGCGCCAGACCAGCGAGAAGCGCCTGTTCTCCGGATCGAACAAGACAGTGTCGGGCGCCAAAGCGCTCTCGAAGACTTTCTCGCGCCCCTTGAACAACGTCATCGGTAGACTGGTCGCTGGAAGCCGGAAACTCTCGCGCCCGGCCGGTGTCAGATTGACCAACACCACGTCCTCCCCGCCCTTCGGATGTTCTATCTGCTGGTCGGGCGGCGACATCTGGAAGTAGCGCTCGTCGAAATCGGGCGGAAGGAACGGGAAGATGTTGTCGATCCAGTTCTGATCATACGTGCCGCCGAATTCAATGCGGCCCGGCCACCCCCGCCCGTATGGGCCAAAGCTCATTGGCCGGTAGTCGCCAAACGGCGAGCGGATTTCCTCGCCTATCGCCTGTGTGTTTGGAAGAGGTAGACCGGGGACCAGATGCTGGTTCTTCGGTCGCGCCCATCCCCTGCCGACGGGGTTGAGCGGATAGCTCGCCGGAAGCTTGTCCTCCGGGTCGAGGCGGTCCGTACCGCCCCACGCAGTGTCGTAGGAGAAAGGTTGCCGCAGGAAGGATTGCGCACTCGTGGCAACGAAGAGTGGGCCGCGGGCGCGCCACTCGCGATGGCCGAGGACATCAAAGACCTTCGACCAGTTGCCGACCTTGATCCCGACACTGACGCGGTCGACTGGACGCCCGCCGGGGGCATAGGCAAATCCGTTAGCGATGACGTCGCAGCGCGGCTTGCGAAAGGCGAAGTCGGTCTCCCAGAGGGTGGCCGAAAAACCGGGTGCACCCGTGTATGTGTCGGCCATCACCAGCGGTGTCTGCACGGATGATTTTTGCACGGGGGCACCTGGCGTCTCGGGAAAGTCGAAGGTTCCCTTGACGACGATGGCGATGTACTCGCGGCCCTCCTTGTCCATCCCCATCGTGAATTCGGTCGGGAAGCCTGTCTGGTTCCAGATCTGCATCAGCTCGTCTCCAGACTTTCGGGGAAGAGGTGGCGAAGCGCTGGTTCAGGTGCACCAGGATCAATCTCGATTGGCTCGCCAGGCTGCGTCCACAATGCCATGCCTCGGACCGCGCCGCCTGATATCTTGATCGCAGGATAGGGCAGGGTCGCAAGAAGGGCAGCGAGCCCATCGCCATCCATCGCGCCGTCGCGCGCAGATTTTCCCGCCGCTTCCAGTGCATCGAACCAGTCCGCGGCGGAGACGGCGATTTCGGTCGTCAAGGTCGGCGGCGCGGCCGCGATGGTCAAGGGAAACCGGCGGCCTGCGCGGTCGGAACTTGCCATCACGATGCCGGTCATGGGTCCAAAGGCCTCGGATCCGAGGATAAACCGCAACGCCGGATGAGAGGTCACCGAACCTTGAGAAAATCGATGAGCCAGATATCGGCTGATCCAGCGATCCCACGGGCCAACGAAAACTGCCGGCAGACCGCGCGTCACGAAATCCCCCATCGCTGGCAGCTTTCCAAAGAAGCCTGGCAGGATCAAAGCCTCGTCGGGCATGAGAACCTCGCAAACATTTTCAGATCGTAGGGATTGGCCACGCTCGCGGCCCGCAGCTCGAAATCGGCGTAATGGCCCTGAGCGGCAAGCCGCAACCTGTAGAGTTCGGGAAGTTCCGTTCCGCTCAGACGACCGGCACGCAACATTCGCAGGAAAGCCCAGCTTCCGGTTTCGCTGACCATCACTTCCGGTGAGCCGTCGAGCGGTTGGAAGGCAAGGGTAATCACACCGGTCCCGTCCTTGCCTGGCCAGGTCATTGGCTGCGGGCGTGTCGGGTTGTTGAAATAGGTGAGGCTCTGGCCATCGACGTTTAACGTCACACGGCCGACGGTCGGAGAGAGATCCTTCGGTTCGAGCGTAAAGGTTAGGATCGGTCCGGCGCCGCCAGGAAAGAGGTTGTCGCGGATCAGCCGGGCCTGCTCCAACGCTGCCAAAGACGATGAATCGAGGTGGATGTCCGCTCGCCATTTCCACGGGTGGCGGGTCACGTCAATGTAGTTGATCAGGTGATTGTTGATGAAGCTGTCAATCAGCCCGCCCGGGCCAAAGACGCGTGCAAAGTCGACGACGTTCACATCGATTGCGCTGTCAGCAATGAATGGATAGCGGTTCGCGAGCGCTGCCTGGCAGAAGGGCAACACATCAGCGCGCCAGATGGCGTTGAGTTCCGAGGTCACCGCTTTCGTCGCAATGCCGCTCGTATCGCCAGCGATGCCGGCCAGCCAGTCGTCCAGTGGATCAGGCAGGGTTATGGCCTGCTTTGCCACTGCCCCCGTGAGCTCGGCCAAACCGCCTTGTCGCTTTATGGCATCCTGGGCGTCGGGGCTGGCCGATACTGTCTGCAGCATGTTCGAAAGCGCGGTCATCGCGGCCACGGCATCATTGAGTGCCGGAGGCTGGCCATCGACCTCGGCAATTGCGCCCTTGATGGATTTGAAGTGCTCGGCGACCGGAGCGCCCGAAAGGTCCACTTCGGCTTTGGAGCCGGCGGGCATCAACTTCACGCCCGTCTTGGCAAGCTTGCCGATCTTGCCGAGCTTGGACAGGAGCTTGGAGGTTGCCGCAGGAGGGACTTTGCCGCCACCCTCATCTTCGGGACGGGTCAGTTCCGTCTCATGCACGACGGCGTCCAAGAGCCGTTTCATGGCTGAGTCTGCGCTGGAGAGATCCTTGAGATTTTCGCTTGCCGTCTGCAGGTCGGTCAGTGGAGCGAGCCTTACGTCGCGCAGGAAGCTGTCCCACTTAGCAATGTAATCGTCGTAGTAAAGCTTGAGGATGTCCTGGGACAGCGCGGCGACAGAAGGGGTGGCGCTTTCCGAGCAACCGCCGGCAAAAACAGAGCGGTCGAGCGCAGCCTGCGTGGCGACGTCTTCCAGCCGCGCAAGAACCACGTTGTGGAAGCCGTCATAGGTGAAGGTACCGCTGATGCCTACCCGAAGCGTCTTGTCCGAGCGCCGAGCGAGTACCTTGAGGCCATTCGGGCCGACATGATCTGCCGGGACCCATTCCTTGAGCGCCCTGACTTCCGGGTCGGACAGCAGTGCATTATAGGCACGCACTGGAAGTGGAATTGAACAGATGGCCCGCAAGGCTTCGCTCACCAGCGCCTCATCGGGTTGAATAAGGGCCTGCTCCGCCGCCATGTTGTCGATTGCCGCAAGTTGATGATCGGTGGCCATGTCGGTGCGGAAAGGAGGAACCGGTGCGAATTCGGGCAGCCGCTCGGTCCACCATTGCTTGGCGAATTCGGGATCCATCGGCGATAAGCCCGTCATCATGCGATATGTCTTCAGCGCTCCGAGCAGGTATTCGGGGTCGCGGATCTGACGCCACATGGTCGCTTCGAGCAGGGCGACCATGCGTGGTTCCAATATGTTGCGCAGCGAGCGATCGTAGGCGTCGGCCTGCGCCTGTCTGATCTCGGTTGCCGCGGAAGGGCCGATCAAGGCAGCCATGCCGCCTGGCGGCTCGGTACGGGCATTTAAGACTTCGGTTGCAGCTTCGAGCGCCACATCCAGATCGAGCGGTTCGAGTGGCGCCTGACGCGCAGCAATCGGAGTGAGCGGAATCTGCAGGGCTTCGAGCTGCTCGGCCTGTGCGGCCAGCGCGGCGCTGTTTTTCCGATAGGAGATCGTAAAGAACAGGCCGGCCACGAGAACCAACGCCGCCGCGGCCACTGCCGCACCGCGCCATATCCATATTCGCCGTTCCTCCGCCGCGGGATCAAACGTACCGAGACCTGCTTCCTTGAAGATCACTTTCGTGAGCAGGTCCTTCAGGAAGAAGCTGCGCGTTTCAACCCGAGGAATTGGGGTGGCGGGCTGTGCGGGCAGGCCGAAAGAAGAAGAAAGTGCTGCTGTCAGCCGGTCGATTGCGGTGCCTTCCTGAGTGGCGGAGGTCAGATAGATACCGCGCAGCCAGGCGCTCTCTGCATAGCGGCTTTCACCGAAAATGGTCTCTACCAGCACGCGAATAGGCTCGGAAAGGCTCTCGACCTGCGCCGGGAAGCGGAAGATCTCCGCACGGGCATTAAGGTTTTCTTCGCTTTCCAGACGGGGAATGAGGCGTCGTTCGAGCACGCCAGCCAATGCTTCGAGTTCCCGCGTGACTTCGCTGCCGTCGATGCGAGCGCCGGGTGAGAAGGTTGCTCCCCAGACCTGCTCGCGTCCCGCCGTCGACAGGCCTGCGAAGAAAGTCTCGAACCCCTTGATGAGATCGGCCTTGGTCAGCATCAGATAAACGGGCAGACGAATTTCCAGCCTCTCCTGCAGTTCGGTGAGCCGTTTGCGGATCTGGCGGCCATGTGCCCGAATGGCCGCGTCACCTTCCGCCAGCGTGTCAATTGCGAGTGCCACGATGACGCCGTTCAGGGCTCGGCGGCCCCGGTGCTTTTTCAGAAGATCGAGGAAGCCAAGCCATTCGGCTGCATCGACGTCGGGCTGGCTTTCCTGTTGAACGTAGCGGCCTGCAGTGTCGATCAGCACAGCCTCTTCAGTGAAGAACCAGTCGCAGTTGCGCGTCCCACCGACCCCATGCAAATCATCCGACAGATCAATGGGAAAACTCAGTCCAGACTGCCGCAGTGCGGTTGTCTTGCCGGTTGCCGGGGGCCCGATGATGACGTACCACGGCATCTCCCGTAGAAGTTTTCGGCCGCCGACTTTCTGGCGTTTCAGCTCCGCCATCACCTCTCGGAACTTTGCGCCGACAGAGGCGACCCCTTCTTCCGCCGGGCTTGGCGGCGCTTCCGGTGGGGGGGCGATCTCGGAAACGAAAATGCGATTGGCCTTGATCGCCCGGCGTTGCGCCGCGATCCACCAGATGAGAAAGAGGACGACGAGAAGGCCGATGACAACCAGTCGTACCGTCTCAGAAGCCAATGGCGCGCTTTCTGCGACACTGATGATTGGGCCGAAGATCCAGATGATCAGGGACAGCAGCACGAGCCCGATGAAGGTCCAGAGCCAGCGCGAGGTGAGGATTGCCCAGAAGAATCGGAAGACCGCCATCTCAGAGCCCCTTTTCGATCAAGAGCTCGATGCGGCGGTTAGCAGCCCGGCCTTCGCGACTGTCGTTTCCGGCCAGAGGCTGCGTTGCTGCACGTCCTTCCGACCTCAGGCGATCCGGCGGCAGGCCGCTGGCACGCAACAAGGCGGCAATCGTTGCAGCGCGCGCCTCCGAGAGGCGCTGATTGTTGGACAGGGGATTGGTGGCCTGGAGCGGAACATTGTCGGTGTGTCCGACGATCGTGACACTTCTGATCAGCTCGGCGTTGTCCTTGAGCACAGCCGCAATCGATGCGACGAGGGGTTCGAAGCTTTTTGTCAATTCGGCCCGGGCAGAAGGGAAGAGCTCCGGAGTGCTCGACTGAAGCAGGAGTGTGACCCGAGAGGCGTTTTCATTGCCTTTCAAAGCCGGAAGAAGCGCAGGAGGCGCGGCGGCACGGAACTCTGGTAAAAGCGCAAGGACGACGGGTTCGACTGGCGGCGCGCCCGGCGGCGGTGTGCGTTTCTCCGGGCGATAAATTTCGGCGCGCTCCGGCGGTGGTAGCGCCCGAACGAGCGTCGCAAGCTCTTCCGCCTTGGAGCCCAACCGCGTCGATAACAGCACGTAGATCGCAGTCGCGAGTGCGACCGCCACGACAGCGAGCACCCAGATCGGAATGGCAAAGCCGGAAGGCTCGTCTTTCGCCGTAACGCCCTCCCACCTCGGCGAAAGCGGCGCACCCTCGGCATCCACGTCCCGCAAGAAGCGCGCGGCTGCAGCGCGAACGGCGTTAATGGAGCGATCGCCGGCACGCCCCGGCACCCGATATTTGCCGCGGAACCCAAGCGCCAGGCACATATACTGCAGCTCCAGCAATTCACGATCGCGACCGGGATGGCGTTCCAGTTCCTCCAGCCTGGCGAAGAACTGCTCCCCGGCATCCACATCGCCGCGCAGCATGACGACCAGCGGCTGGCGCGGCCATGCGCTGGATCCACCCCAGGGTGTGTTCAGTGCCAGATCGTCGAGCAGTGCGGCGACAGCCCAGGCGGCCGCATCAGCGCGGGCCAGGCTTTCGCCAGACGCCACGGCCGCATCGCGTGCCGAAACGAGTTCCTCCATCAGCCTGGTTCGCAATGCTTCCGGATTGCCGGGTGGCAATGCATTCTCGAGTTCGGGGGCAAATTCGAACAACCTGGCGAAGGCATTGACCAATGGATTAGGATGGGATCGGGCGCGTCGAGCCAGTGTGCCGGTGGCAATGACCGGCATTGCGCCCGGGGGGACGGGGCGGATACGCGTACGACCTTGATCTTCCGATAGGCCGAATGGATCCTCGCTTGACATGGTACTACCTGTTTACCGAGTAGCAGTCGATCTGTGGTTCGTTGGGCAAAACACCGGAGACTCCAATCACAAAACCGGGCGAGCGTAGAAGCGACTCCCAGTGCTCGCTGCGTTGATCGAGTTCGAGGCAGAGGCGATCTCCGTCGTAGGGAATTTCGCGGGGCTGAGAGTGAAGCGGTTTGAGGCCGATACCGGGCAGTCGAGACTTCCACAGCGCCTCGAATTCGTCCGCAGCACCCACAGTAACCTGGTTGACGAAGATTTTGCGCAGCGCCTCGTCGGACATGTCGCATCCGACCCGCACGACAATGCGGCTGGCCGTCAGAAGTTCGGGATTGTCGATGCGGACCTTCCAGACATTGGTGGCGTGTTTCAAAACAGGCAGCGCCCGCGACTTCGGCTCGACATAGCGCAGGCTCAGGATCAGTGAGCGCAATGTGTCGGCGAGTGCAGCAAAAGCTGGTCCAGGCGCCATGTGCTCATAGATGGGAAGCTCGCTCAGTCGCCGAGAGCCCGACCCGTAGGTCGCCATCCGGCCAGCCAGACCGCTGAGCTCCAGAAAGAGCTCGGCCGGATGAAAAACCTCCTGAGGAAGCATATGCGCCAATCGGGCGCGGGCGCTGTTGGCAAGATCGAGCACCAGCAGATTTTCTACGCTGCGGCCGGGGCCGCCGAGCACCATCTTGCCATGGGCTTCAGCTATGCGGTCAAGCCCAGTGATGACCTCCTGCAGGAGTTGGCCATAAAACAGCACGGTACCGGTTGCGAGTGCGGGCGGCAGGAAGTTTTCGGAGATCGCCACCCTGCCATCGGAAAGGAGCCCGGTAACGTTGGTCACCGGCATTGCGGTGTAGCCACCGGTCGCCTGCGCCGGGGAAAGGAGCAGGGCTTGCGGACGGGCGATCTCGATCTCTTCGGGATCAGCGCCGCCATGCACGGCATCGCGAACCCACTCGATCCTTCCTCTATACCTCGCACCGGTGGGATCCCGGTGGGCGGGATCGAAGCTGGCACCTCCCGGAGGTTCGAGCGGCAGGGCGAGCTGAACAGCGCCGGCGCCCATGTCGTTGGTGATTGTCAACGGGGTGGGGGCGTCCATCGTTTCGGGTATTGCGAACGGGGTGCCATCCGGGAAAATGCCACGGGCCGACGTCACCGCTATCCGTCCGGTTTCCAACTGCGCGGCATCCAGCATCAGGGACTTGAAGCCGAAGGTCTGCAACCGTCCAGCCTGCAGCGAGCCGCGTATCAGCGCTTCGGTATAGCGGTCCTGCTGCTGGAAATGCTGCGTTCGCAGAAAGAGCCCCTCGGACCAAAGAACCTTGTTGGTATCGGTCATGCTAAACGCCCTCCATTCAGGCGAGCGCGAGCGTCATACCGCCGCGGCTGAGTACGACATTCGCCGTCACCGTCGATTCCGGCCTGATCGGAACACTCCTTCGCCACGTACGGCTGCCGGGTTCCCGGAACAGCGCGACAATCCCGAGGAAAGTGGCCTCCGGCGGGAACGCCACCGTCTTTGAGGCGGTTGCACCGGGAGCGACCGTCAATTGCTCGGATCCGACGAGGTCTGCGCCGAGCGTACCCGACGGATCTGACTGAAGGGCAAAAATGTCAGCCGAGTTGAATTTCCCGACATCCTTCAGCCGGAGAACGAGGAGGGTTACGGGACGCTCCCCGCCACCGGCGGCAGCATTCATTCCGGCCTGTCCCGTCGCCCTGACGATTACGGTCGAGGATTTGGGTGGACCGCCCATGCAAGCGGAAAGCAGGCCTGTCGCGCCGGTCACAATGAGAAAACCGCGTCGGTTAAACATCAATTGTCCTCCCTCTCTTCATAGCCATCCCGAAAGTCGCTCCCGATTTCGCCGAGGAAGCGCGTCGACGCGCTCTTGGCGATTTCGCGATAGCGGTTCTCATAGAGCTCCCAGAGTTTCGCCCGCCGTCCACCGGCAAACAGGGCATCCAACGCTGAGTGCGACTTCAGTTCGCTTTCGAGCGCCGCCGGGTCGAAGCGGTCTATCATCCTGGCGAGCGCTGCCTGGACGCCACGCCACGTTCGCACATGGTGGTGGGCGAGATCGCGGATGGAATTGCCGATGGCGGCCTGCGGTGAAAGAAAGCCTGCGTTGCGCTGAGCCAGGAAGGTTGCGATTACATCATCCACCGTGGGAAGGAATTTGAGAGGGTTGACCTCGGATGCGCCAACCACAGTCTGGGCGATTCTTGCTTCGCCCTTTTCTTCGGCTCGTTTGCGCAAGAGGTGCATCAGTCCTTCCAGCATCAGCCGGTATTCGCGACCGAAATTCTCCATCTGGGCAACCGGATCGGATGTGGCAAACTCTTCAGCGCCAAGCCCCAGTCCGCGCAGAAAGGCTTCGCGCAAGACGGTTTCGGATTGTCCGGTCTCTTTCGTCGTCGGCGTCGCCTGCGGTGCTGGGGAAGAACGAGGTTCGGGCGTGGGCTCGGAGACGGGCTGCGGTGGCGTGCTTGGCAAGGAAAAATCCCAGGCGGGTTTTCCCTGGTCTGACGCGGGCAGAGGATCGAGGCTGAAGGGATCGTCGAATATCGGTGCCCTCTTTGCTGTCTCGCCCCTGTCCGACGCGACAAACGCACCCGGGGCTGGCTGTTCGAACGGGTCAGGTAGTCCAACCGGCCGCGGGGTAGGAACTGTCGGCTCTTTGCGCTCGGCGAAGAAGTCGTCCCGCTCGAGCCCACCCTGTGGCTGAGGATCCGTCTGTTCGGAAGCTCGCTCCGACGGTGTTGCCTGGAACTCAACCCGGACGACGTAATTTCCAAGCTGCAGGCGCGCTCCGTCATGCAGCGGGGCGGAATTCCCCAGTCCAAGCGGCGTGCGCGAGCCGTCAATGAAAAGCCCACCGCTGGAGGTGTCAGTCACCACATACCGGCCGCGAACGAAACCGATGGTGCAGTGAGCGCGTGAGATATACATGTCGGGGTCGTCGATCCGCCAGCCAGCGTCTGCGCTGCGGCCGATGACGAGCTCGCCATCAACAAGCCGCATCTGGCGAACAGCCTGCGGTCGGGGTGAGTGTTCAAGGGTGAGGATCAGGCTCATGCCGCGGCCTCCGGCATTTTTGGCCGCCAGCCAATGATGGTGCGCATGCACAAGTCATCCGCGTCACCGCGGTCGTTCGGTCGAGCAAGCCATGCGATGTGTCCGATCCGCATGGCTCCGATCCTGGCCGCGGGAACGTCGTCCCTCTTGAGCACCAGCCTTACATCGACGTCGAGCCCGTCTCCCACCAGATCGCGGACAGCGGATTGCAAGGTTTCGCGCCGTTCACCGCCCGGCAGAAAAGCGACATAGTCGGTAAACGTCAGCGGGCCGATCGAGAGCTCTATCCTCTGCTGTCGCTGGAACGACCTCGGTCCAATCGTGGCGCTTCGTCCGAGTTGCCCATGCCCGCCGCCAATCCGTGACTGAAGCTCTGGCGGTATTGACGTCCAGGAGCCGACAAATTCGCGAAGCCGAACCGGCACTTTCAGCAGGTCGGCGAGAAACAGCGTAAGTCTCTCTGGTCCATCCACCTGATGGGCGAGGGCCGACGCGTGGGAGATCTTGGTGGCGTCGATTTCCGAGGGCTCGGGCCCCGTTCCGCACAAGCCGAGACCCGCCAGGGCTGCCGACATCGCGCGAATGCGGCCGCCGTCGTTGCGTGTGACCTGAACCGGCGGATGAGCGTCGGCCCAGGCCCGATAAAAGAGTGCGATCATGCGATGCTGAAGAATGTTCACGAAATCGACGAATGTTGTATCGGAGACCTCCCGCATGTCCGCCCTTGCGAACCACCGCTGCGAAAGTCGGTCCAGCACCCAGCGCGTCAGATGGAGGGGCATCGGGCCTTCTGGCCCGAGCAAGCCGATATTTGCCACCGTGACACGGGCCGGCGCGCTTTCCGTGGCCGGCTCGACCTTTGCGACATCCTGCACGGCAAAACCAAGCCGCACGTGCTGTCCGAGCCGGGCCGGCTCCCGGTCCGGTCGCCCGGCCTGGCCAAAGAGCTGTCCGTCGTCTTCGAGGTGTCGCAGGAGCTCGAAGAAGTCGAATGCCTCAAGGGATGGAGTGGCTTCCTTCGTCAGATCAGGAAGCGGTTGCCCGGCGCTATCGGCCATAGCACATCCTCCTGTTTCTGTATGATGCGCGTGCGGGTGCGCACGAATGCGTTGATTGCCGAATAGCGCGCAAAAAGCTTCGACAGCAGCGCTGGAAGCAACAAGGTGCTGTGCCCGGCAAGCACAGATTGATCGATGTGAAGCGTAACCTCAGTGCCGCGCGCAAAGCACATCGGCCCGGCAATTGCCAGGCGCTCGATCACGGGCCGAGCCTCGACGCGGGCGATCGCGCGAACGTGCCTGCTCAGGCTTGGATCCCCACGGTGCGCGTAAAGTTCAAGCAGCGCATGAAGCGGATCCACGCCGCGACCTTCTTCCGCCAGGCTAAGAAAGTTCAGCGAAAGTTGCGCGATGAGCCGCCAGGCGAGTTCATCGGCCCTCGAGCCTTCCACCGCTCCAGCCGGAAGCGTCGCTGGAATCGAAGGCCACGGCGGCCGCAGCGCCCCGAGGAGCTGGACGCTCTCGACCGGGTCGCCGCTTTCGAGCGAGAGGGACGGTGTGTCGTCCAGGATAGGCAGATCGCGATTGGTACAAAGCGCCGTAACCTCAATCCGCTTCAGTTGCCGGGCCGCTGTCGACTTGGCAGGGCGCGAAAGCGTGAGGAAGACATCGTCGCCGGTATAGGATGTCCGAGTTTGTCCTTGGCGCAATTCGTCCTCACCCGGCCGCCGCGGACGGCGCTCGGCGAAATAGACCCAGCCGTTTCCACGGTTCTGGCCCAAGCTAAAGAGTGCCGGTATTTCCGCATCAGGGCCTTCGGCGTCGGCGTCTTCGACGCCGATTGTGCGATAGATTTCGAAGTCTCGTGGGCGCGTGCGATCAGCGTGAAGTACTTGCCGGGTCCGGCGTGTATCGAGTTCAATGACGTTGCAGCTGCGCTCGAACAGATTGATGATTGGCGTTACGAAGAGTTCGAAATCCTTTGTCGTGATATTCGCAAGCTCTGGAACGGGACGCCGTAACAGAAAGACCAATTCCAAGCCGCTCCCGCAGCGCCGAACGACCGGTTTCAGGCTTCTCACGCGCGCATAGTGAAATCTTTCCGGCGCCATGAAGTATTCGCGCAAAAGCCTGTAGCCTTCGAATGTTTGGCGCGTGCGCGGCATAAGTGCTTCGTCGTCGCAAATCCCGACCATCTCTGGATCCGGAAGTGCGCTCAGAATGTTATCGCGCCCTTCAGGGCGGGCTCCGACGGCCGCGCAAGCGCCAAAGAGCGTATCGAAAAGCAGGGGCGCCTTGCTCTTGTCGCCAAAATGCAGATCCAGACAGTCGAGCGACAACTCGCTGAGCTTGCCTTTGCCGGTTCGATTGACGATGACGCTCAGCGCCGCCGAACCGCTTGCCCCTTCAATTGGGGCTATCCCGGCCGCTGCAAGCGCGCTTCGATCCTGAATATAGGAGACCGAGCTTATCGCGAGCGGCCAAAGGGTAACGTCCTGGGCCGTCGTATAAATGCACCGGGTGGGTACTCCAGGGCGGACGCTCGAGACCAGTCGGGTTCCTCGCTTTACCAGGTGCCCTGCGAGCATCGTCTGGACCTGTTGGCCCGGCTTCAGCAAAGCCATGGCGGTCGCGGGGGCAGGCGCGATCAGGTCCGGATAGAAATTTTCGAGCACGCTTCGTGCGAAACGCGAGCTCTCGGCATCGACCTTCTGGCGAGTGCGCGCAGCAAGATAGGCCACACCGTCAAGAAGGCGTTCGACGAAGGGGTCGGGACACGGGATCGTGTCCAGGGAGAGGTTGCGCGCGATCGAGGGGTGCATTCCCGCGAACTCGGAGGCGAGTGCCCGAATGTGGGTGAGTTCTTCCTCGTAATACTCCAGGAAGACCCGGTCCATGGTCAGGTGTCCTTCAGCTCAGTCCGCGCCGAACCGTTATCGAGGTTGAGTATTGTGCGCAGCAGCAGCCGCTCTGGTGCGGGGGAGGTAAGCAGCAGCGCGTCGATGTCGATCCTGAGACCGGCTGCCCTGTCGCCAAGACTGACGGTGACTTTCGTCGCGCTCTCCTTGAGCCGGGGTTCAAATGCAGCGAGCACGCTTCGGATCTCTTTGGCCAGTTCATCGCGGTCGAAGTCACGCGAGGAACGGCCGGAAAAAGGCGGGACGCCATAATTGATCACGCTGCGGCGCACCTCCGGGAAGTCCTCGAGCGATGGAGGGTCGTCTCCTGCCTGATCGGCTTCGAAGTCGGTCAAGAGTGGCGAGGATTCGAAGCGTTGCGCATTGAAAAGCGCCTCTATGTCGCGTCGCACTGCTTCGCGCAGCACATTGATCGAGACGACGACGCCACGGCTTTCCAGTTCCGTCTGCCGTCGCTCCAGAGAGAGCAGACGGTGGATGTTTTTCTTCTGCTCGGAACTGATATCCGTGGCAGCGTCGATCTGATGGAGGCCTCCCGCAATCAGCGCGTTGAGACGTTCCTCGTCCATTTCGTTCTGGATCGCCTGCCGGAGTTGATGGATTTCCGAACTGAGCCCCGGCAGGTCGTTCACAAGGCGATCCCACAGGGACGGCTGGATCGCTTCGCGAGTTGCCCGCGGGTGACCTCCGGGCGGTCTTGCCTCCCGTCCCAATCCTTTTTGCCAGCTGTCACTTGCCGACATAGACATCCATTTCGACCTCGTCCTTGTCGTCATAGTTGAACGTGATGTTCTTGTAGGCGAAACCGATCCGCTCTTCGAGCACGTCTGGTTCATCGGCACTTGGCTTCATGTGGTAGTTGGTCACCGAAGCTTCCTTCAGCGTGATGACCAGGTAGTCGCTCGTTTCGCCTTCGATCGTTCTGCGCGCCGAAAACTTGACCTCGTCCAGAGGCGTGTTGTCGAAGAGAGCCTTCTTCAGATAGGGCGAGGACTTGTCGTAATGCTTGATGAAGTTGACCATTCCCAAGCTGACGCGGCCTCTGCGCGACAATGAATTGGGGTCGAAGGGAGCCACCATCTCAAACTCCACTCCGTAGACCTCGATTTCTTCCTCGTGGCCATCGCGAACGCTGGGTCCCGTGATATCAGGTACTTTGAGAAATCCGTCAATTTTCATGAATAACCTCCCATCAGCTATCTGTTGCTCATGACTTCATGGACGGCAGCTCCGAAACCAGCCGGAGCGAAGCGTTGATACCTTCCAACTGGTAGTGGGGCCGCAGATAGAACCGGGCATTGTACCAGCCGGGACGGCCCTCAACACTGTCAACCTGGACCTCGGCAGCAGCAAGGGGACGTTTTGCGCGGGCCTTTTCGTCGGCAAAGACAGGGTTGGCGAGAACATAGCGGTTGATCCACTCCGTCAGCCAGATCTGCATGTCGGCACGTTCCTTGAACGAGCCGATCTTGTCCCGGGCGATCGCCTTCAGGTAATGGGCGAACCGCGAAACCGGGAACAGGTAAGGCAGGTTTGCACTCAATCTCTCGTTGGCCTGAGCGTCCGGGTCGACCAGCCGGCCGGCCCTCGTTTCGTCGTCCTGCAGTGAATGGGCGCCTATGAAGGCGGCAATATCGGTGTTCTTGCGATGGAGGATCGGCATCAGCCCCAGCTTGGCGAGCTCGGCCTCTCGCCGATCGTCAATGGCGACCTCGGTCGGGCATTTCATCGCCACCGTGCCGTCGTCGGTCGGGAAATTGTGGACAGGCAGATTGATCACGGCCCCGCCGTTCTCGACACCACGGATCTGCGTGCCCCAGCCGAACAGCTTGTGGCTGCGGTTGATGTTGACGCCCATCGGAAAGGCCGCGTTCATCCAGACATACTTATGATGATCGCCCTGGACTTCTTCCTCAAATGCAAAGCCCTTCACCGGAACGGTTTCTGCACCATAAGGCAGCCTTGCCAGCACGCGCGGCATCGTCAGGCCTATGTAACGGGCATCCTCGCTCTCGCGCAGCGACTGCCATGAGGCATAGGCCGGCGACGAGACGATCTGTTGGAGGTCTTGCGGGTTCGGCAATTCCTGCCAGCTTTCCATGCGGAAGAGACGAGGGGCGGCTGCTGCTATGAACGGTGTATGCGCCGAGGCGCAGATGCCGGACATGTTGCGAAGCAGACCGACATCCTTCGGGTGGTTCGAGAATTCATAGGCGCCGATCAGGCAGCCGAACGGATTACCCCCAAGCATCGAGTATTCGTCGGTGTAGACTTTTTTGAATATGGGACTTTGATCCCACATCTGACCTTCGTAATCCTCAAGCGTATCAGCCAGCTGCTCCTTCGAAATGTTCATGACGCGGATCTTCAGCTTCTGATCCGTCTCGGTATTGTTGACGAGGTACCACAGCCCGCGCCATGTCCCTTCCATCTGGAGCACTTCAGGCGCATGCAGAATTTCGTTGGTCTGTTCGGTCAGCAGCTTGTCGATGCCACCGATCAGGGACTTGATCGATTTGATCGCGTTCGATGAGATGACCGTCGATTCCGCGCGGGCGCGGGCAGCAAGCGCCAGGTTCCTGACCAAGGTTTGAAGCTTGTCGCTGTCATCCTTCTTGACCTTGAAGTCCTTCTCCAGAAGACCGCTGAATTCCTGAAGGTCGACTCCCTCGGCTTCCGCGACACCAGCGGTAGCGGCTTTTTCCTGTTCGGCCATGGCTCAGACCTCCGACTTGCTGCTATCGTCGAGCGCCTGGTCGGCGATCTTTGCTAGCAGGGGCTCATTGTTCAAAAGTTGCGCGATGCGTTTTTCAGCGTCGACGCGTCCATCCATGAAGCCGAGCAATTCTTCGAGTTGGCGGCGCATTCTCAAGAGTTCTGCAAGCTGCGGGACTTGTTCGGCCACACGATCGGGCGCGAAATCAGCCATGCTGGTAAAGGTCAGGTCGATTGCAAGCTCTTCATCGCGCTCTTCACCCTCGGGTTGGGGAAGGGTGTTCTTCACGCGAGCTTTCACACGTGGACTGAGCGCTTCCATGAAGCGGCCAAACCTGTTTGCGTCCGTTTCGACAAAGGCGCGGTCCCGGACGGACTTGCTGGCCTCCGGCGTCTGGGAGGCGCCTGCGAGATCGGCCATCACGCCCATTACAAACGGCAATTCAATGGTTGTCGGGCTGCCGTAGGTTTCGACTTCGTAAGCTATCTGGACGCGAGGCGCCCGGTTTCTTTCAATTACCTTGGCCTTAGTTTCGCTCATTGATGGTCACCTTTCGTCCCAGGGACAGGTTTCTTGCTTTCCGGCACCCCGGCCAGAAGCCGGAATTCCTTCAAACCGGAGGGCGCCAGGTCCTCCATGAGTTCCAGAAAATCCATCGGCACCATGCGTTTGATCCTCCGCGCCAGATGGGGGATGGGGCTCGACGGTTCAGTACGGTCGTAAAAGGCGATGATCAGGTCGATGCACTTTGTGACATCCTCGCGCGATGTAAGCCGTGACGGAAAGACTGCCGGTGCTCCGATGTAAGTCGGAGCGGCGGGGGCGGTGGCTATTGCGGGCGCACCCTCACGGTCGAGGCCTTCATCGTTTGCGGTTTCCTGCCTGGGGCTCGGCTTTACTCGTTCAAGCGTGGAAACCGCTCGCTGCAGGAACCGGCTCAAATCCGGCAATGTGACACGTACATCCTCCCCGATTTGCCGATTGAGCGATGTTTCAAGCGCCTCCATTGCAGCCGCCGCAGCCTTTGCGCTCTCGAAAAGCGCTATCGCCTCGTCGGGGGTTTGTTCTGCAAAGGCAGCGCAACCGATCCTTACACGGTTCAGCAACTGGTCATGGGCGCTTACAAGCGACGCCTTCTCGGCCTCGCTCAGTCCGGGTGCGGCCTCGCTGAGAACGGTTCGGGTGTCGATCGCCCCGCGATCCAGATCGCGCCCTGTGACAGGGCCGACGCCCCGCGGCGTAAAAAAGGTCATCTTGCGAAGATCGCCGAGCAAGCCATCCTTGTCGTTCTGAAGCTGTAGAAGAGCGTTGATCCGACGTAGGGCGGCGTCGCGGAGTGGCAAGCCCTCGCGAAGTTCCGGATGCATCGTTTTCCAATGCATGTCGAAGGTTCCAGTGATCAGGTTCAGCCCGTCAGCGAGCCCGGCAAGACCCTGTTCGTTGGCAAGCGCGCGCGTCACGATCACCAGGAGCCTCAGATCCCGTCCATGGGGGCGCAACTCTTCAGATTTTCGAAGGACTGTCGACCAGTCGACCGGGACCTCGGTCCGTGAAACGGGGTTATTGCGCTCGTCACGGCTAATTTCTATCTGCGGTTGCACGAGGCGCTCGAGCTCGTGAAACCGTCCGTCATTCCGCAAGCTTTCACCTGACGGGTTCACACCGTCCAGCGGACTTAACCAGAGAGCAGAGTCGAACAACCGAACCCCCGTTAACCGACTAGTATTCCCTTGCAATTTGCTTTTTACCACAACTTCCCGGTCTATACTAATGCCGTGTATGTCCGGCTTCTAATTAATTCCGGGTGTCGATCAGCCGGGTGCTCATCGAGAGAATTGACACATGCCCATTAGCTATCGCAGCGCGTAAATCTTCGGCAAACGACTTGGTCGACTCCGTCGTTGGGCGAAGCTGTGGGAAAAGTGGCTGGTCGGTCTGCATGACAATTATCAGACTTCTGCCGAACGTGGCGTCGACGGAAAAGGAGAGCTTGGAAGGATCGGCTGCCCCCTCTGCCGCAGGGTAGGCAACACGGATAGTGCGCATGCCACCCGACACGGACCCAATTTGGGCAAGGGCGTGATCGGGCCTCTTTATGTTCGGAAGAACATTGAAAAGATTGCCGGTGACGTCGGCGATAACGACCCACAGGTATCCCTTGTCGAGCGAGGCCGGCGCAATTACGTCAATGACCGGGTTATCGCCGACCGAATAGACGCCTGCCATGTTCGGTTCGGTCCTGTCGCCGTAGCCGAGAACGATCGACATTTGACCTTGCGGTGCATCTGGCAGCAGCTCTTGAACAACGCACAGTTGGCTGTTGAGCACTGTGGCGTCGAAGCGTAGCTCGCGATCTCCGACACGAGGGGCGAGCGTCTTTTTCAGGGCTTCGACGTCATCGCCGGACGCGACATTTCCACGGACGACCAGCGTCGAGCCGAGAGGAAAGCTGCCGCTCGCCGGAGGTTGAACGAGGAGCGGACCGCAGGTTTGAAGTGGCACGAGAAGAGGCTTCAACTGGTCCGGCGACAGGTCCCGCGGACCGGCCGCGATCCGGACGATACTCTGGTAACCGGTCGCTTTTGCCGCAGCGTCAAAGCGGGTGACCGCATCTTCGCGTGCAGCTTTGTCCGCCGCCAGACCGGTGAGGCGAGCTGTCCGATCAGCGACTTCGAGCTTCCACTCGACGAGTGGAGCGGCGGCTTTAAACAAGGTGTCAATGTCCTGCGCCCACCGTTCAGATGGAGCACCCTGTGCAAGCGTCAGAGCGCCATTGGGCGGAGGAAGCCCGACCGTTCGGTTGAAGGTCGACAGGATTGCCTGTTGCTGCTCAGCATCCGGAGCAAAACCCGCAAGCATGGGGCGGCTTTGGGCATCCACCCCGGCCGTGAGTTTGTAAGGGGTTGCGATCGGAAGCGCAGTCGGGGACAAATGCTCAAAAACCCCGAAAAACCAAAGCCCGGCGATTGCCGCCAGCGCCACCAGGGGCAGGATCGCGAGCCATGGCTGCCACCTGGGCCTTGCTTGATGCCCGGTCTCCCGCCGTGCCTTGGCGAGACCAGGCTGCAGCAATCTGCCGATTTCCTTGACGACTGCGGCAGCACTCGGAGGGCGTTGGGCAGGGTCCGGCCTGGTGAGATCGTCGATCAGCGACTTCAACGGTTCAGGAACACCCGAGGTATCAAGTCGCCGTTCCTTGTGACGGACAACCTCGCCGGGACTGGTTCCGACGTCAGGAATCCTTCCTCGAAATGTGGCAAGCAGCGAAGCGCCCAGCGCATAAAGGTCAGAGCGTGGCTCCGCCTGCCCATGCAACTGTTCCGGCGCCGCATATTCGTATTTGCCCGCAAATTCCTTGCCGACAATTGTACGAGCCCCTGTCTTGCTGTCCTTCGCGATACCGAAGTCGATGATAACGGCTTCCTCCGGCCTGCCGTCGCGCAGGATGATATTGTCAGGGGAAAGGTCGCGATGAACGATCTTGTGCTCGTGCGTCGCGACAAGGCCTTCGGCCACTCTGTGGGCCACGACCAGCAGATCCCGAGGCGACGCCCCGCCACGTTCGAGCCACTCGCTGAGAGGTGTTCCGGCGACGTAGTCCATCACCAGATAGACGTGGCCGTCTTCGGTCTGGCTGCAGTCGGTGTAGCGCACAACCGCATCGTGGGAGATGTTGCGCATCTCCTCCTCACGCTTCATAAGCTCCAGATACCCGGCGTTTCCCGATAGCTCGCGTTTCAGCGCCTTTAGCGCCACCACACGGCCTGTGATCCGGTTGCTTGCCCTGTAGACCTCACCTGTGCCGCCGCGGCCGAGGATACCCTCGATCTCGTAGGTGTTGTTAAGCACCTGAGCTTTGCGAAAGATGTCGCCAGGCAGCGGATCGATCATCTGGAGCCTCCCAGCGCACCCAGTGGAAATTACGCGAGACTGTTCACCAGGAACACGTGGCCCTGAATATTTGTCAAGAATACTCTAATGTGGCACGCTGTGACCAGCGATCAAAGACGAGGCTCGGGACCTCTTTAAGATCACCTGGGCAGGAGCCGATCGACATGGAGCAGAACATGTCTTCGCAGAGCTTCAAGCGCAAGGAACTGGTCGGAAAACTTAATCCCGTTTGCCTGCGCGCGTTCAAGGCGGCGGCCGACGCGGCCAAGCTTCGCGGCAATCCCTACGTCGAACTTGTTCACTGGGTCGAACAGCTGGCTCTGGTGGACCGTGCGGATTTTCAGCTTCTCTTTGCCGATGCCGGCATCGAACTTGGCCGGCTTGCTGCCGACATGGCAAGGGCAATAGACAAGCTGCCTTATGGCGCGACCTCTATCGAGGAGTTTTCCGATCACATATTTCATGCCATCCAGGAAGCCTGGAGCCTGGCAAGCCTGCAGTTTGGATCCGAAGAAGTCCGCGGGGCTTATGTGCTCCTGGCATGCAGAAAGGTTGCGGTGCTTGACGGCCTTCTGTTGAAGATCAGCGCCGAATTCGATCGGATCGAGGCGGATTCGATACTTCCACGGCTGGATGACCTGCTTGCCGGATCACTTGAAAATGCCGGCAAGGCCGAGATCCAAGAACAGGCCCGAAAAAAACGCCCGGCAGGCGGTGACTCCGCATTGGCGAAGTATGCGACGGACCTCACCCGTCGAGCGCGCGATGGGAAAATTGACCCGGTCGTCGGCCGCGATCCCGAGGTCCGCCAGATTGTCGACATTCTCATGCGACGGCGACAAAACAACCCGATCCTGACTGGTGAAGCCGGCGTAGGCAAGACAGCTGTGGTCGAGGGTTTTGCGCTTCGCCTTGCAGCAGAAGATGTCCCGCCTCCGCTGAAGGGCGTGGCGCTACACATGCTTGACATCGGATTGATGCAGGCGGGGGCAAGCGTCAAGGGTGAGTTCGAAAAGCGGCTAAAGATGGTCATCGACGAAGTTCAGGCATCGGAGACGCCGATCATCCTCTTCATCGACGAAGCTCATACCTTGATCGGGGCAGGCGGGGCAGCGGGAACGGGAGATGCTGCGAACCTTCTCAAGCCAGCCTTGGCACGTGGCGAGCTTCGCACAATCGCCGCAACGACATGGGCAGAGTACAAGCAGCATATCGAAAAAGACCCGGCGTTGACCCGCCGGTTCCAGGTGGTCAAGATTGAAGAGCCTGATGAGGAAGCTGCCATCCTGATGCTGCGTGGGGTGGCCGGTGTATTGGAGAAACACCATCAGGTGCAGATCCTGGACGAAGCGATCGAGACGGCCGTCGGCCTGTCACATCGCTACATTCCCGCCCGCCAACTTCCGGACAAGGCAGTCAGCCTGCTCGATACGGCCTGCGCGCGGGTGGCGGTATCGCAGCATGCGACGCCGGCTGAGGTTGAAGACCTTCTGAGGCGCAAGCAGTCCCTTGAGATCGAGCAGGGCATTATCGGGCGTGAAGCGGCAATCGGCATTGAAGTCGCCGAGCGCCAGTCCAAAGTTGAAGCCGCTCTCGCCGAAATAGAGTCCGCGTTGCTTGCTGCAAAGGCTCGCTGGGAAAGCGAACAGTCGATGGTCGACGAGATCCTTGGTCTGCGAGCTAGCCTGCGAGGAAGAGGAGTTGCGCTCGATGCCGCGCTTGCTGAAGCGGAGGCAGGCGGGGAATTGCCGGGTGCCGCCGACGTAGAGCGTGTCGGGCGGGAGGCCGCCGATGCATCGGATCAACGCGCCGAGCTTGAACGGCTCAAGGCCCGGACGGCGGAGCTTGCCGCGGTTCAGGGCGAGGCACCGCTGGTCCTCCTTTCCGTCGACAAGAACGCTGTTGCCTCTGTCGTAAAGGACTGGACGGGCATTCCTGTCGGTCGGATGCTGACCAGCCAGACCGAAAAGGCGCTAAAGCTTGCCGCGGTTCTGGGCGAGCGTGTCGTCGGCCAGGAGGACGCAATGGAATCGATCGCCCGGCGTGTGCAAACCAGCCGTGCGGGCCTGGCCTCTCCCGAAAAGCCGGTGGGCGTGTTCCTGCTATGCGGTCCGTCGGGCGTCGGCAAGACAGAAACGGCGCTGGCTCTCGCCGAAACCCTCTATGGCGGCGAGCAGAACCTGATCTCCATCAACATGTCGGAGTTCCAGGAGGCCCATACGGTCTCGACCCTTAAGGGCGCGCCTCCCGGCTATGTCGGCTATGGCAAGGGGGGCGTGCTGACCGAGGCCGTGCGCCGGCGGCCCTATTCCGTCATTTTGCTCGATGAAGTGGAGAAGGCGCATCCCGATGTGCACGAAATCTTCTTCCAGGTTTTCGACAAAGGAATGATGGACGACAGCGAGGGCCGGCGGATCGACTTCAGGAACAGTCTCATCCTGCTGACGTCGAATGTCGGTTCGGATGTTATCATGAAGCTTGCCGACGGCGGCAAGAGGCGGCCGCCGCCCGAGGAGCTCGAACGCGCACTACGTTCACCACTGTTGAAAGTGTTCCCGCCAGCCTTCCTCGGACGTGTGATTGTCGTTCCCTATTATCCGCTCTCGGATTCAATGATTGAGGCGATCACACAACATCATTTCGCGAAGATCGCGCGCCGGCTTCGCGCCAACCATGACGCCGAGCTGGTCATCGGAGACGGGGTCCTGGAGTTGATAAAGGCACGGTGTACCGAGGTCGAATCGGGGGGGCGCATGATAGACGCGATCCTGACCAATACACTTCTGCCGACCCTCAGCCAAGGTCTTCTGAACTGGTCCCTCGAGGGTAAACGCCTTACCAAGGCCAGGATCGGAACATCCCCGGAAGGCTTCACTTACGCATTCGAATAGGCAAAGACGTGGCTGTCGACGGGGAGCGCCGTTAGCTCACCGCCTGGAATTCCACGCGCCTGTTTTCGTCGGCCTTCGGGTTTTCCTGGTTGAGAAGAAACTGCTCGCCGACACCAACCGCTTCGAGCCGTTCGCGCGGGATATGGCAATCATCCGTGAAAAACCGCGCAACTTCCTTCGCCCGCAGAACCGACAGATGCTGGTTGTAGCTCGCGCCACCGACAGAATCCGTGTGACCGATGATACGGACGAGTTTGATGTCCATGTCCTTTACGACTTCGCAAAGCTGCCTCAGCATTGGTCTTTGCTCCGAAGCGATCGCCGCAGAGTCAAATGCAAAATTCACCCGGACGTTGATCTGGTCATCAGGCGGGAGCTTCCAGTATGTCTGTGGGTCTGTCGTCGCTGCGGCCGCGGACACTGCCGTTGCTGACGACGTCGCCGTCGGCTTCGGGGCAGATGGCTGAGCTGTATTGGGGGCCGCTGGAGCAGTCTGGGTGCCTTGGGACTCAACGGTTGCATGGGAAGAGGGCGCTGGAGCGGTCTTGGCCGGTTCAGTCTCGGGCGTTGCAATTGTCACCGGGACGGCTTGGGCGTTGGGCGCTGCGTTGCCGTTGTTAAGAACCAGGCCGCGCGTCGCTCCGAGGCGTGCCGCCTTGAACAAGTCGATCTGTCGCTGGAATCGTTCCTTGAGCGCGGAATCGTTCAGTTCCTGTGCACCCAAACCACCTTGTGTCACGAAGAACAGAGCGAGAAACACCGTCAGCTTTGTGGTCATCAGGCGCTTCATCTCAGGCTCCTTGGCAAAAAGGTTTCGCCCCCCTTGAAAATACTATAGGATCATTGTGGCTGCAACCGATCCGGCAGTTGCGCTCACGACGGATCGATCAATGGGGTTATCCGATCATGACCCCGGATTCTCGGGACAATCCTTCGACGCGCTGGCCGTCCAGGCCGCAAGGAGCGGGACTGAGCCATACCGGGCATGTGCGCACAAACAACGAAGACGCTATTCTCATTGACCCCTCAGGCGCACTTTGGGCGGTAACAGACGGGATGGGCGGATACGGCCACGGGGATGTCGCGGCAGACCTGGTCATCGAACAGCTCGCCCTCCTTCCGCATGCACCCATTTCCGGCGCTCATCTCGTCGCTGCACTGCAATCAGCCAATGCCGCCATCCGTCGTTGGGCGGCGTCGGCCAATGTTGCGCAGATGGGCGCAACAGTGGTGGTCGCACTCATTGATGGTGGAACAGCGACGATCGCGTGGGTGGGCGATAGCCGGGCCTACCGTTTGCGGGCAGGGGATTTGTTGCAGCTCACGCGCGATCATTCGGTCGTGCAGGAACTTGTCGATGATGGACGTTTGACGCCTGACGCTGTCTGGCAGCATCCGCAAGCGCACGTTGTTACCCGCGCGATCGGTGCCGCCGAACGGCTCGATGTCGACTCTGTCGAAGTCCCCCTCAAGCCGGGGGATTATTTGCTTCTTTGTTCCGACGGATTGACTGACTGTGTTGCCGAGCCAGAGATCATCGCACAGTTGAGCGCGCCAAACCCCGACGTCGCCTGCCAGCGACTGATAGCCGCCGCTCTCCATAATGGCGCTCCGGACAACGTCTCTGTGGTGGTCGTTCGGATTGACGGAGCTGCAGCGCCTTGAGGCCACTAGATCCGATTGCAGCCGTCGTCATTGGAATGAGCATCATTCTTGCGGCGGTCGCGTTCGCGTTGGTTGGAGACTTGCTGCGAAATACCGAGCTTGATCCGAATGAAGGAAGGATTGATCGGGCAACGCAACAGCTTGCCAAACAGGACGCGGAAATCCAGGACCTGCGCGCTGAACTGAACTCATTTAAGCGAAGGGTGACCGATCTAGAAGGAAAGGTGAAGGAACTGGCAGAGGCGCCTCGTCCCGAACCCGTCCCGCAAAGCTCTGCGGTTTCGCCGCCGCCCGGCGAACCTGTGAGCCCGCAGTCGTTTTCGATCGATCAGTTCGGTGGCATTGCGCCGCCGGAAGAAACCGAAAATATGACGGAGCCCATGCAATTGGCGAAGAAGCGCTTCAACGAGCGTGTCATACGCCCGACCCCGGCAGTGTTACGCGAGGTCCTTGGCGAGCCACGAAGTGTCTATTCCACAAGCTGCCAGCCGGTCACCAACCCAAAATTACTGAGAACCCTGGAAAGCCGAGACATAGGGCATTTCCGCCTGACGATGATCAGGCCTGCGCTCGATTCCTTGGGGCAGATCATGGAGCGTCTGCGAAAGGAAGAGCCAGACATCTACGCCGCGATCGGAACGGCCGGTGCGCTTTGCGCGCGTTATGTGCGCGGCTCCACGAAATCTGTCTCCTCGCACGCCTGGGGCGCGGCCGTCGACCTGACACTCAAGAAGAACCTCGACCGGATGGGCGATGACAACACGCAGTTCGGACTTGTTGTGCTTGCGGAGTTTTTCAACGATGCCGGCTGGTACTGGGGTGCCGGCTATAGTCGCGAAGATTCCATGCACTTTGAAGTCGGCGAGGCGCTGCTGCGCAAATGGGCTGCGGAGGGCAAGCTGTGAGCGACCATGGCCAACCGCCGGGTCGGGATTTCACGGGAGCGGACATGCTTCCCGCATTGGCGGAGCCGCTGCTGAGCCTCGCCAAGCGCGCCGAAAGCGAGAAGCGGCCCGATCCGCAGGAGCTGGCAGCGACTGCCCGCCTCCTTGTGGCCGAGTTCGAGAAAGAAGGACGCCGCAGGAACGTTCCCCCTGACTGGCTCCTGGATGCGCGCGACGCGCTCGTCGCGCTGCTTGACGTGCGGGCTCGCAGCAATCCGGCGCTGCCGGCCAAGCGATGGGAACGTGCTCTTGCAGCCGCCCTTCCAATTGGCCACATGATTGGCGCCGATGGGCTCGCAGAACGCGCTGCCCAGGCCGCGAAAGGAGGCTTGGCGCGGCGCGATCTGGCCCGCTTTCTCGGGCATTGCAATGAGGCAGTGCAAGCCGCGCAGTCGAAGGCGGAGCAGCATAGAACGCGGGCAGACCGTGGACTCGTCTTTCTTGCGATTGTCCTTTTTTTCGCGATGCTCGTCGGCTGGGCTGGATGGGCGGAATGGCGGTTTCGCGAGCGGTTGTTGGCGCAATTGCCAGCCGTTGGAAGCGTTGTAGAAGCTGGCAAGGCCGCTACGCCGGCTGCGCGGGCGGCCCAGCTCGATGCGTTCCTGGCGGCAGTCCAGCTTGTCGAGCAGGACGCGGGCCAGTCTCCGCTTGGCCTGATTCATCATATCGAGATGCTCGACCCGGCAGCGGCTGCACGTCGTCGCTATGGCGAGGCGGCCGAATCCCTTGTTGCCGAGCCACTCGCCGAGGCACTCGGTGTTGCGCTTGCCACCGAAGGCGAGGCCAATGCACTCTACGATTCCCTGCGCGCCTGGTCGATCCTGAAGGGCACTTCTGACTGGCAGCCTCGGTTTCTTGCCGGTTGGGTTGCCGACCGAGCCGAGGCCTTTCCCGAACTTGCCTTGCTGGCCGAGCATGTCGCCGCCATGTCCGGGCCACAGCCGAGACTTCCATCTCCGGATCCCGAAACGGTCGCCCAGGCACGGCAGTTCGCTGCTGAAGGCTCGGCAAGCGAGCGTGCATTGCTTGAACTGACCCGTGCCGAAAAGGCCGCAGCACTTCCTGCCTGGTCTCTTTCCCAGGCAGTGCCAGGTCTCGAGACGATCCTGATCCACCGGTCAGGCGTACCGATCGGGCGCGGTATCGCCGGCCTCTACACGGAGGCTGGATGGAGCTACGCGCGGTCGGACGGTGCAAGCGAGGCGATCCGCAGGGCAAGGTCCGAGGCCGCTACGCTTATTGCCTCCAATGGCACGACGACCGAAGACGCGGTGATGGATCTGCTTCAAAAGCGTACGCTTGACGTATGGACGGAGTATCTGGGCGAGCTACGCGTCAGGCCGTTCACCGACCAGCCAACGGCGGTCGTGATCAGCGGTGCGCTAAGCGCACGCAACTCGCCGCTCTCAGCACTTATCCGTGAGGCCTGGCGTCAGTCGGGCGGGACGGATCGTGGCCGAAGCCACGCCAATCAGCTTCGGATCGCGGCGGCGTTGGGGCCGGCGATCCAGTTCGTCGAGCAGGGGCGGATGTCGGAAATCTCGCAACTTTTCGTATCGTTGAACGTCGCTCTTGCTGTTCTCGATGCAGATACACAGATTGGCAAGAAATCCCTCATGGACGCACAGGAGCGTGCGAACTCCATCGTTGCCTTGCAGCAAGCACCTCTTCTGGTCGTGCAAATCGTCGAGGATGTGATTTCCCAGACGGCTGCCCCGAGGGCCGCCGAACCTACGTTGGATCAGGCGCCGGACGTTGCAACGGATCATGTTGCAAAGGAGGTGCCGCAGCCCCAGCCCCAGCCCCAGCCCCAGCCCCAGTCTCAGCCCCAGTCTCAGTCCCAGTCATCTTGGGGTTCGCAGATTTCAGCCGCCTGCCGGGCCGCCGTGAATGGCCATTATCCGTTCTTCGATGGCCCTGACGCGGACATGGCCGAGGTCGCACGGATCTTCGCGCCGGAGGGCACGATCGAAAAGTATTTTCGGGCGCAACTGGCACATTTGATGGACACGTCGACGACACCGTGGCGTTGGAGACCGGAGGCGCGGCTTTCCGGCTATACACCGGAAAGCGCAGCATTCTTGCAGCGGGCAGTGGCCCTTGGGCAGGCTCTGTTCCAACAGGGAACACCGCCCAATGTCCCGATCGTGCTGGAGGCGCTCGCCCAACGAGGAGCTGCGACCGTCTCAATCGGCGGCGCTCATGCTCCGGTGGTCACTTCGGGGGAGGCAGTGACCTTGAAATGGCCAGGAGCGTCACCAGCGCGCGGATTTGAGATATCCTTCGATAACGGCATTGCAGTCGACAAGAAGGGCGAAGCCGGACCATGGGGCCTCCTGCGGTTCCTGGACGGATCACGGTTGCGACCCCGCGACGCCGGCCGGCGGTTCCTGATCGATGTGCGCGCCAAGGGAGCGCGCGCCTATCTGCAGATGTCCTTCGCCGGGCCTGCCAATCCGGTGTCGGCGCGCTCGCTGATGCGCGGCCTGACCTGTCCGCTGGCATTGTGAATTTCACTATCCTATCTTTCGCATGCGGGCGAAGGCTCGTGCGATTTGGAAGAGTGTGACCCCGTCGGGCCCACGGCCACAGAATTCGTCTGGAAGATCCCTGAGCTCCCAGCGGTCAGAAGGATCGCGCCCGGACATTGCTCAAGCGATCAGAGGGACTTATCGGGGTCATCGATATTCGGAACTGACGGGGGGTCGTCCCAGTGCGCTCTTTGAAGGTTTCGTAAAACCGGCTGCTCGAGCCGAATCCGCAATCAAACGCAATTTGCAGAACTGACCGGTCCGTATCAGTGAGAAGTTGCATCGCCCGGGCGATGCGGTAACGGGTCAGATATTCGTTGACGGACATCCCGAGAACATCCCGAAACGCCCGGTTGGCGGTGGTCTCATGCATACCCGCGATCTTCGTGAGGTCCGGCACACTGACTGCATTTGAAAACTGCGAATTGATCAGGTCGCTCAGTATCTCAACGTGCCGGACCGCGTGTCCCTTCGTGGTAGTGCCGACAGTATGTCGGGTCGAAGTCGCCGCGTCCGTATTATCCAATATCAATCGCCGAATTCGGACTTTCACCTCGTCCACAATCAATCTTTGCCGAACAGCATCAGCATTTTGCCATTCACGTTCCCACCGCGGAAAGGCGATCGCATCTGACCCATCCGATAGCTGATCTGCGAGAAATCTCCCCTGCATGATCAATCGTCTGGCGTCCTTGTCTATTGGCAGAGCCAGAAAATCAACGAGCGGAAGATAAGCGCAAACAAGCGGCGCGTTATCGCTGACCAATATCGTCTGGTGCGGAATAGCGGCCCAGAAGAGAACCATTCTGCCGGCCTCAACCACTTCCTGTCGCCCATTGAAAAGGTAGGTCATTTGCCCTTCCAATAGCAGATTAATTTCCAAGTGGTCGTGCCAGTGAGCGGAGGCCATAGCGTCCGCGGTATGACGCTCCACCAAAAAGGCGCCTCTGGATCCTGTCCATTCCCCGCGCTCACCTCTGCGTTTCATAACGTCTTTCGCGCTCGATTCTCGGAGTAAATTGGTATTTCGGAGGAGGAAATCACTAATTTTAAAGCGCATTACGAAGCATGATCTGAAAGGAGATTGCAATGCCGAAGATCTGCCTCGTCGGTGCCGGCAGCACCGTTTTTGCTCAGAATATCCTTGGAGACGTGCTTTCATCGCAAGGCTGCAACTTCACGATCAGCCTGTTCGACATCGATCCAGAACGTTTAAAGACATCGGAAATTGTTGCGCGCCGTATTTGCGACGCCCTCAAACTCGTCGGGGTCAAAGTGGAGGCGACGCTAGACCGGCGAGCGGCGCTGAGCGGATCGGACTTCGTGATCCTGATGATGCAGGTTGGCGGCTACAGGCCAGCCACGGTTGCCGATTTCGAAATTCCAAAAAAATATGGACTAAGGCAGACGATCGCCGACACACTTGGAGTTGGTGGCATCTTCCGGGGGCTACGCACTATACCCGTGCTGGAAGCAATTTGCAGTGACATGCAAGAGGTCTGCCCGCAGGCAATCTTGATGCAATACGTAAATCCCATGGCCATCAATTGCTGGGCGATCAAGGAACTAGCCCCGGAAATCCGAAGTGTGGGTTTGTGCCATAGCGTCCAGCACACCGCCGGACACCTGGCGAAATGCCTCGGTGAAGATGTCGCAGACGTAAACTACGTTTCGGCCGGGATAAATCATGTCGCGTTCTTCCTGCGCTACGAGAAGGTTCATCAAGATGGGCGCCGAGAAGACTTATACCCGCGTCTCAAATCCCTGGCAGCTGAGGGGCGTGTTCCGGCGGATGACCGCGTTCGCTTCGACGTGCTCAAACGGCTCGGTCACTTCGTAACAGAGTCGAGCGAGCATTTTTCCGAATACACATCCTGGTACATCAAGGAAGGAAGGGGCGATCTGGTTGATCAACTCAACATCCCCCTCGACGAATACATCCGTCGTTGTGAAGTCCAAATAGCTGATTGGCACGCACTGCGCAGGGACCTTGAAGGCGACAAGCCGATCGAGGTTTGCCGGAGCAATGAGTATGCCGCAGGGATCATTCACGCGGTGACAACAGGCAGTCCAGCCCTGATATATGGAAACGTTCCAAACAACGGACTGATAGAGAACCTGCCGAACGAGTGCATTGTCGAAGTGCCTTGCCATGTGGATCGCAATGGAATTCAGCCGATCAGGATAGGGCGGATACCCTCGCAGCTTGCGGCCGTCATGAGCCTGAGCGTTTCCGTTCAAAAGCTCACCGTTGAAGCCGCGCTGACAAAAAATCGAGATCGCATCTACCAGGCGGCCCTGCTTGATCCCCACACCTCCGCGGAACTCTCTCCCGATCAGATCTGGAGTCTTGTCAACGACTTGATCGAGGCACACGGAGACCTCCTGCCGACATATCACTGAATGGGATTCCCGCTCAGCGGCTGACCGTGCGCAGTTCCCGCTGCTCTGCTTTTCATCGCAAAAACATCAGAAACGATCAAAATTATGATTGACTCTGATTAATTGCGGTGGGAGGGTGATTGATATTGTATCCTGGGAGATGTGAATGAGCCAACCAATCGGGGTTAAGGTCGATCGTCTGGATGCTATTCGCAGCCATTTGTATGCGAACGGATTTTCGACGATCCAGGCGCTGGCTGATGCAACCGGTTCATCGCTTGCGACCGTTCGGCGGGACCTCCAGATCCTTGAGGAAGAAGGTGCGATTGACAGGGTGCATGGGGGGGCCCGCATTGCCGAGGGATCGTCGGTAGAGATTGCATTTCAGGAGCGGGAAAAGCAGCACCTTTCGGCCAAGCGGGTCATCGCGACGGCCGCCTATGAATTGCTTCATCCGCGATCCGCAATCTTCCTCGATGCGGGCACTACCGTCCTTCAGCTTGCTCGCCTGATCCGCATTAACCCGCTGCCATTGAGGATCTTCACCAACGGCCTGACCGTCGCCCAGGAGTTCCTGAATATCCCGAACCTCGAAGTGGTCTTGCTTGGTGGCCAGTTGAGGAGTGAAAACGCTTCGCTCGTGGGCCCCCAGGCCGAGGCGATGCTGGACGGCATATGGTTCGATCAGCTCTTCCTTGGTGTCAGCGCCATTAGTCCTGATGGCGCGATCTACAGCGTTGATAGCGCCGAGGCGAGTTTGAACCGCCACATGCTCGCCAGATCGGCAAATCGCTTCGTCCTCGCCGATTCCTCAAAGTTCGGGACAATGGCCACCTACAAGGTCGCGCCGCTGAATGTCGCACAGGTTATCACTGACTCCGGACTAGCGGTTCATTGGCGAGACGACCTCGCTAAGCTCGGCGTCGCGACCACGATCGCGGAGTTGGGGGGAAGGAATGAGTGACGAGTTTGTCCTGGGAATCGATGGCGGGGGCAGCAAGGTCCTGGTCGCGTTAGCTGACAGGTCCGGACGTATCGTGCAGTCGTCTCGCGGTCGCGGCGTTAACCCGATGGATAATCCAAATTGGCTGCGGGAACTGGAAGAGCAACTTGGCCCGTTCCTCAATCACCAAAACGTGGCCGCAGTGGCCGCGGCCCTGCCTGCGTTCGGGGAAGTTGCTCGCCTGTCGGAACTGCAGCAGCAGGCCATTGAGCGCCTGTTTCCCAACGCGCGCCGACACATCCTCAACGATGTCGATGCTGCCCACCTTGGTGCGTTCGCCGGAAAGCCCGGTATCCTTATCCTCTCGGGAACGGGGTCAATGGCTTGGGCGCGCAACGCCTCTGGCCAATCTGCACGGATCGGCGGATGGGGCGATCAAATCGGAGACGAAGGTAGCAGTTACTGGATTGGCAGGAGCGCGCTGAGTGTAATCAGCAAGAGCCTGGATGGTCGCGCTCCCCCGACAGCACTTTCCAAGATTCTATTCGATGAATTGCAGATCGAAGCGGACGATCCGATGAATGCGCTGGGTGACTGGGTCACCCTGCTACCCAATCGAAGAGCAGGTATCGCATCGATTTCAACATTGGTGGATAGGGCTGCTCGTTGTGGCGACGAGGTGGCGATCGGGCTGATCGAACGGGCCGCTGACGAGCTCGCCAGGCATCACAGTGCAATCTCTGGACATTGTGACAACGACGCATCGTGGACCTATGCCGGAGGCAGTTTCAATAGTGCCCTGCTCTTGGAATCTCTGGCGCGGCGAATAGGAAAGTCCCCGGTCCCCTCGAAGCTTCCTCCCATTGGTGGTGCGCTACTTGCCGCCGCCCAACTTCTCGACTGGTTCCCCGATGAGAGCTGGTTCGGGCAAGTCGCTGCCACCGCCGACAGCGTTGGCACGTCTGCGAATAAACTGAGCATTAAGAACAATGAAGGATGGGAACATGCATAAGTTTATCTTGCCATTACTCGCCTCGGCAGCCCTGGCGATCGTAACGCCAGCTCATGCCGATGACGCCAAGCCACTCGCCGGCCAGTCGATTACGGTTTTGATGCCCTCTCCGCAGGGCCCGAACATCGCGGCAGACTTCGAGGCTGAAACCGGAATCCATGTCGATCTCCAGACACTTTCGTGGGACGACATTCGACCGAAGCTTGTCACTGCTTTGGTGGCGGGTACTGCGCCTGCTGACGTGACGGAATTCGACTGGTCGTGGACGGGGCAGTTCAGCGCTGCTGGCTGGTTCCTGCCTCTGAACGACGTGATTGATGCAGATACCGTGAAGGATATCGGCGTCGCAAAAATCTTCACGGTCGACGGAAACCTTCTTGGCGTTCCTTATACCAACGACTTCCGCGTCATGCTTGTCAACAAGAAGCACTTCGCCGATGCGGGCATTACGGAAATGCCGAAGACGCTTGACGCATTGGTTTCGGTCGCCCGGAAAATCAAGGAGAAGGGCATCTCCGAATATCCAATCGGCCTTCCCGTCTCCGCGACGGAGGGCGCCTCGACGAGCTGGTACCTGTTGACGAAGGCCTTTGGTGGCGAACTCTTCGACAAGGATTTCACTCCACTTTTCACGAAGCCGGATTCGGCTGGCTACAAGGCGCTTGCCTTCGAATTGATGCTTCTGAAGGAAGGGCTGGTTGATCCGGCGTCGACCGGTCTGAAAGACAGCCAGATCAACGAAAGCATGTTCTCGCAGGGTCTCACCAGTATCATGATTTCCGGCGAGCCCGGTCGTCTCGGGCAAATGAATGATCCGAAGCAGTCGAAGGTTGCCGGTCAGGTAGAAGCAATTCTGGTACCCACTGCAAGTGGTGAGACACGCAGTTTCGGTCTGCCGGAGGCGCTTGCCATACCCAACGTCTCTGCCAACAAGGATGCCGCCATCGCCTTCGTAAAGTGGTTTACCAGCAAGGACTTCCAAAAGAAGAATGTCGTGAATGGGTTTCTGCCAACACGCACTTCGGCCCTGTCGGAACTTAACGATGCTGGAAAGCTGAACAGCGGAGCTGCACTTGTTGCGCAATCCAAGACAGTTGAGCCGCTGTTCCCGCAGGGAACGCCTCCATGGTACCCGCAGTTCTCCAGCGGCGTAAATACCGCGATCAATAGCGCAGCAAAGGGCCAGATGACTGTCGATCAAGCGGTGGCGGCGATCGCCGATGCCGCCAAGCAGGCCATGGCGCAATGACCGCTTTTGCATCGCAAGATGTGACCAGCAAGCGTGGGGTCGGCTTTAACGCCGACACCACACTCGGCCTGTTACTGGTGGCTCCGATTGCAATCACGATGGCCGCGCTGGTTTTCTACCCGATGGGTCGCACCGTGTGGGATAGCCTGCACAGGGTCAACCCCATGCAAGCCGGAACTCCGTTCGTGGGGTTGGAGAACTACACGCGGATGTTGTCAGACGCGCAGCTCGGAACGACGTGGGCCAACACGCTCATGTACGTCGTCCTCGCGGTGGCGGCGGAAACTGTTTTCGGCGTCCTTGCCGCAGCGCTGATCAACCAGGTGAAGGTGGGGCGCCAGTGGGTGCTAGCGGCCGTCATTCTTCCCTGGGCACTTCCCGGTGTCGTGAACTCGGTAATATGGCTTTGGATCTATCAGCCTGGTGCAGGCCTGCTCAACGGCATTCTGTCAGCCCTTGGCCTTCCGTTCGAAAATCATGTCTGGTTCAACGATCGCACAAGTGCCATCATCGCCGTGACCGTCGTTCACGTGTGGCGCATGATGCCATTGACGGTCGTGATTGTTCTTGCCGCGATGCAGAGCATACCCGCTCATCTTTACGAAGCTGCGCGCATCGACGGGGCCACTCGCTTACAAATGTTTGGATTGGTCACGCTTCCGCTTGTTCGAAGCGCAATCGCCGTTGCCATGACCAACGCCACCGTTAACGCCTTCAATCTCTTCGATGAGGCTTGGGTACTCGCCGGTGCCAGCCTGGAAACCAGGCCGATTCTCGTCCAGATCTACCTCGAGACCTTTCAGAACCTGCGCTTCTCATACGGCATGGCACTTTCTGTGGTGATCACGCTTGTATCACTGCTCATCTCCCTCGTTTACGTCCTTCGGGTCTATCGCAACACACGGTTCGACTGATGAAGCCCACAATTCAGTACCGCATCATGATTTGGGTCGGCGTTGCAGCGCTGTTGCTCTGGTCCCTCGGACCGATTTACTGGACAGTTGCGAGTTCTGTGACGCCAACCGAAGACTTTTCGACCCGGCCGATCCGCTTCTTTCCACAGCACTTCACCCTCGATCACTATTCGAGGCTTCTCGGTATTAATATTGCCCGGATCGGTGGGGTCGAGGTCTTCAAACAATTCCGAGCCGCATTGATCAACAGCGTGGTGACGTCGGTGGCTGCCACCTTGCTCTGCGTGGCGGTGTCGGCGCTCGGAGCCTACGCGTTCACACGACTACAGTTTCCCGGTCGCAAAGTTCTCTTTGTGGCGGTTGTTGCGACCCTGGCGGTCCCTGCCTATGCCGTTCTGATCCCGCTTTACCAGATCATGATCAAACTGCATCTGGTTGATACATATGTCGGGGTTTCTTTGATCTATGTGTCTGCCTTTCTGCCCCTGTCGTTGTGGCTCCTTCGCAGTGTCTTCGAAGCCCTTCCGATTGCGCTTGAAGAAGCAGCCCAACTCGATGGGGCAGGGCGACTCTACATTTTCTTCAACATCGTGCTGCCCCTTGCCGGCCCTGGATTGACGGCAGCGGCAATTTTGACCTTCCTTGGCGCGTGGGGACAGTATTTGGTGCCGCTGATCTTCTCGCCGCAGGCAACGAAGCCAATGACGGTGCTCATTCCCGAGTTCGTCACCAAGAACTTCATCGACTACGGCCTCATCACAGCAAGCGGATCGATTGCAATCGTCATCCCCGCTCTCGTCGTCATTTTCCTGAATCGTTACCTGGTCAGCGGCCTGCTGGCCGGCTCAGTCAAATAAATCGGAGTCCACATGAACACGACCGAGAAGGTTATATTCGAACAGTTCCCCTACTGGGAAAAGGCTATTGGCGCCAACACATCCGTTGAGGGTGCCGAGTTGTTGGTGTTCGTTGGCTGCGGCACGTCTTATAATCTCGCGCTCTCGCTCGCGGCGTATGCCAACATGTCAGGTCGCAAAGCTATAGCCGTGCCCGGCGCGGAATGGCAGAGCCGACCGTCCGCCTTCTGGTCGGATTGGCAAGCGACACACGTCATCGCGCTATCGCGCAGTGGCGAGACAACCGAGACCGTCGCAGCCGCAAAGGCAAGCCGCAAAGCTGGCGCCTTCGTGACGGCTATAACCGTAGAGGCTGAAAGTTCGCTCGCAAGGAACTGCGATCGGTTGGTGACATCCGAGACTCATCCGCAGGAGGGGATCGTCATGACGGTTTCGGCAAGTCTAATGGTCCTCCTCGGTATGCAGGCAATTGGGCAGCCAATCCCCGGCTCCATTGGCGCTTCCGCCCGCAAGCTCGCCAATGCACTCGATGCAGTCCTTCCGACAATTATTGCAGACCGATCGCATTTCGTCTTTCTCGGCGGCGGACCGTTGTTTGGTGTCGCTCTGGAAGGTGCGCTCAAACTCATGGAAATGAGCCAGACGATGACACAAGCGTTTCATCCGCTGGAGTATCGCCATGGCCCAATCAGTCTCGTCGACGAAAAGACCGCGGTGGTCATGCTTTACAGCTCAGACCAGAAGGAGGCTGAGGTGAAGCTGGTCGAGGAATTGAGGGAAAAGGGCGCGGCTGTCATCGGAATTGGCGGACCAGGAGACGTTGGGCTGCCCATTGACGTCGACCTTTCGCTGACGGGACTGCTTGTTCTTCCAGCGTTGCAGATCCTCGGCGAGCGTGTCGCTCAGGCTCGCCAAATCGATACCGTTTCTCCCAGACACCTGACCAAAGTCGTGAAGCTCGCATGACACGGATCGAAGAAAACCGGCAGACCGCACTTGGAAAGCTCTTCGGAGCAAGATCGCTTCCTATTCCCCGCGGCATCACTTCGGTTTGCTCGGCGCATCCACTTGTCATCGAGGCCGCGCTTCGGCGCGCCGGGACCGAAGAGCAACCAGTTCTCATAGAAGCCACGTGCAATCAGGTAAACCAGGAGGGCGGCTATACCGGAATGACACCGGCGGGCTTTCGTCGATTTATCGAGGGCATCGCTACGGAACTGGATTTCCCGACTGAACGGATCATCCTTGGCGGCGATCATCTCGGCCCAAACCCCTGGAAATTCCTGGCGGCCGAAGAAGCCATGGCGCGCGCCGAGGCGATGGTCGTCGCTTATGTAGAGGCCGGGTTTGAGAAGATTCATCTAGACACATCGATGGGTTGCGCGGGTGAACCAATCGCTCTTCACGACGAGTTAACAGCTGCACGCGCCGCGCGGCTGGCCAAGGCAGCCGAGGAAGCTGCTCTTCGTTCAAATCGTCGTCCGCCGGTTTACATCATCGGAACTGAGGTACCACCACCCGGTGGAGCAACCCATGAAATCGCGGACATCGACATCACACGTTGTGACGCCGCTCTTAAGACTTTGAAGGTCCATCAGGAGTCCTTTGCGCAAGCAGGAATAGCTACGGCGATCGCTCGCGTTATCGGCATCGTGGTCCAACCCGGTGTCGAATTCGGCAATTCAAATGTTGTGCTCTACAAACCCGAACGAGCAAAGAGCCTGATTTCGGCCCTGGATGAAATGCCCGGGTTGCTGTTCGAAGCACATTCCACCGACTACCAGACAACCGAGGGCCTGGCTGCCCTTGTTGACGGCGGGTTTGCTATCCTCAAGGTTGGGCCTGGTCTCACCTTTGCCCTTCGGGAGGCGTTGTATGGCCTCGATGCCATTGCCTCTATTACTTGCGGAGACCGCGAAACGACACTGGTCGAATCCATGGAATCCATCATGTTGGATCGGCCTTTGAATTGGGCGGGGCACTACGGTGGAACCGCCGAAGAAATAAAGCTTCAACGTCACTTCAGTTACAGCGATCGAATCCGCTATTACTGGCCAGATCCGCGAGCGAGCGCCGCGGTAGACGAGTTGTTCAGCCGTTTTCACGGCGATATCCCGCAGACCTTGATCAGCCAATACCTCGGCCGGGTCTACTCCGATGTCGTTTCAGAGCGGATCGGTGCGAGCGCTCGCGATTTGTGCCTGGCAGCGATCGATGCAGCGCTTGCCCCTTACTCAATGGCAACGAGCAGGTAACGATCAGTACCGACCCTCGAACGAGACGACTATCGAACAGAGATAACTGCCGGAGAACATGATGGCGTCAGTAACAGTCGCGAATGCCCGAAAGAGCTATGGTCATTTTGAAGTGCTGCACGGGGTGGATATTGATATCCAGGATGGCGAGTTCGTTATTCTTGTCGGTCCGTCCGGCTGCGGCAAATCAACCCTCCTGCGAATGATTGCAGGGCTTGAAGAGATCTCGGGCGGTAGGATCTCCATAGGCAGCAAGATCGTGAACAATGTCGCACCGAAAGAGCGCGATATCGCAATGGTGTTCCAATCCTATGCGCTTTACCCGCACTTGACCGTTGAAGCCAACATGGGGTTTTCGCTCAGGCTTGCGAAGGCCCCGAAGGAAGAAACAAGGAGACGTGTTCGGGAAGCGGCACAAATACTTGGTCTCGAGTCACTTCTGGAAAGATACCCTCGAAATCTCTCGGGTGGACAGCGGCAGCGTGTAGCGATGGGCCGCGCGATCGTGAGAAACCCGCAAGTCTTTCTGTTTGATGAGCCGTTGTCGAACTTGGACGCGAAGCTGCGCGTGCAGATGCGCTCCGAAATCAAGCAACTGCATCAGCGGCTAAAGACAACGACTATTTACGTGACCCACGATCAGATTGAAGCCATGACCATGGCCGACCGGATTGTGGTCATGCGCGACGGATCTGTTGAACAGATTGGCTCGCCACTCGATCTTTACGACTGCCCCGCAAACTTGTTCGTAGCCGGATTTATCGGCTCCCCGGGGATGAATTTTATTCACGGCAAAGTTAATTCATCGGGTCCGCTTGAGTTCATCGCTCGTGGTGGTGCGAGGCTGCCTTTGCCCGAAAATATCAGTGTGAAGCCTGGATCCGACATCATTTACGGGGTTCGGCCCGAGCACCTCTCGATCGGTGCCGGTTCCGCTGCAAAGGTTATCCTGACTGAACCCACAGGGGCCGAAACGCAGCTCACGGCCAAGCTCGGTTCCGACAATGTCATCGTATCGGTAAGGGATCGACTTGACGTCCGTCCGGGCGATTCACTGCTGCTGGCACCAGACCTGGACAAGATCCATCTATTCGACGCCAGAACGGAAAAGCGCTTGCACTCAAACTAGACGGCGCTCTGCCGTTGGTATCGCGGACACCAAAAGGGAATAGCTGCATCCTGATCGGTGACGCTATCTTCACATTTCGATCGATTGTTGTTGCGTATTTGCCGGACATCGACAGGGGTGATGGTCGCGCCGTGTGATCATTTGAGCTCAATCGGACAGAAAACTGGGACAGTCCTATCGGACGCTCGCAGCTGAACGGGGCCGAGGCGTTAGGCGGAGCTCCGCAAGATGAGATCCGCATTGAGGAGTACCCGCTCTTTGTCAGAGGTGGCTGCGACTTCGCCGTCGAGGTCAATCATCTCGAACAAAAGCTTCGTTGCCAGTCTGCCGATCTCGTTAAAATTCTGGGCGACGGTCGTGATCGGTGGACACGCGTAGCGTGAAAGGGGATGATCGTCGTGGCCGGCGATTCTGAGATCGCTGTCTGCCGTTCGGCCGACCTTCAGTCCGCGCTGATAGGCAGCGGCTATAGCGCCAAAGGCGATGCGATCGTTTGCGCAAAGCACGGTCTTGGTTGGAAAACCGCCCCCGTCAATCCAGCGTAGCGCCTCCTCAAAACCGATGCGCTCGAAGTCCCAATCCGCCTTCTCGGAAAGGGGCAGGACGACGGGCTCCATCTGCAACTCGCGCATCGCTTCCACGTAGGCCGCTGCACGAGTTCGGGCATTGGTGTTGACTGGCGGCATTCCGAGGTAGCATGGGGGCTCCCCGGACCGACAAAGATAGTCGACGATAAGCTGAAAGCTCTTGCGGTTGTTGGTGCCGACAAAGGGCGAAATGTCATCAAGTGGAGAGTCGACGAAAACCAGTGGGATCGCGGCTGCAAGGGTCAGCAGTGTTTCCTGATGAGACTGAACACCAAGTGGCGCAATGATGGCACCGGCCACGTTCATCGACTTCAACGTCTCAATTGCCCGAGCTTCCAGCTCCGGGTTGCCGTCAGAGGAGAGAATGAAGGCCAGAAAGCCGCTGGCATTTGCGATAAATTCCACGCGCCGCGTCAAAGCCATGTAGAAGGGATCGGTTGAGTCCGGGATGATGATCCCGATGATGTTGCTGCGGCGACGGTTCAGATTGACAGCGAAGATGTTCGGGCGAAACCCGCTTTCCTTCAACGCCGCTTCGATGATGTTGCGGGTCTTGATGCGGACCGAGCTTGGATCGTTGAAATATTTGGATACCGTCGGGCGGGACAACCCGACATATTCGGAGAAATCCTCCATGGTCCTGATCGGTTTGCTTGTCAAAGCCGGTCCCACCCTCGTTCATGCTTAATCGATTTAAACTATAGGAACACTTCAAGCAGATGTCTGCCCGTCGCGCAACCGTCGCACTGGCTAGGCGCGGCAGGCCTCGAAGTAGTCATCCAGCACGTGATCGATTGCGGCGATAGTCAGATCTTGCGCCCGTGGCTTGACCTTGCCTGCGCGCACCCCAGCGTAGCTTGCCTGAAGGTACTGGCTGATCAGAGTCTCCGGAATATCAACGCCGTCGAGGAGCGTGAACATTGCAGTCACTGCGGCGTCGATCTCGGAATGGGGCCAGTAATAGCGGACGCGGTCCGAATAGCTGAAATGGCGCTGAATATGCCGGTCGGCCTCGGAGCCATGATAGTATTTTTCCCAGTTCTTCGGCTCGGCTGTGAGGACGCGCTCGATGGTGGCCACGAGCGTTTCCTTGCGCTTGCCGGCAAACAGGAACTCGGCGATCCGGTCCAGCCCGTAATAAGCTTCGCGCAGTGCAAAGGTCAGCCCCGGCCCGACCTTCAAGATGGCAAAGCCATCAAGCACGAGGCGACGCAGAGCATCTTGCGTCTGGTAGTCGGTCGAATGCGCCTCGAATACCAGACCCGGAAGATCGGATAGGGCGGCGCTAAGAGCTGCGGCTCGTTCCGGAACATAGGAAATGACGTTCTCGTTGCCAAACTCGACGCCAGGCTGCACGACTGCGCCGACAACACGGGAGAAGGCGTCCGGGACACCGGCCGCCTCAAAGGCATCCCGATGGACGCTGATCGTCTCGCGCGCAGCTTCCGGCTTCGTCACGTCCAGTACATCAAGCTCCTCCATCGCACCGCCAGGAATTGGAACCTCGGTGCCGACGATGTAGACCGGCTTGATGCCGTTGATGCCGTCCAATGCCTCTTCGGCAACGGCGGCAAGTCGGGCAGCGCGAGAAGCCGTGATTGCGTCGGGGAGGGCCACTGGCTCGCCGGCGCAGCCCATGCTGGTGTCCAGGTGCAGCTTGGTGAAGCCGGCCTTCGCATAGGCTTCGATCATCGTGCATGCCTTTGCCATTGCTTCGTCGGCTGGCAGATGTTTCCACGGATTGGGTCCGAGATGGTCGCCGCCGAGGATCAGCCTTCCAAGATCAAAGCCCGTTTTAGCGGCAATATTCTCGACGAAAGCGCGAAAGTTGGCGGGCGTCATTCCTGTATAACCGCCGTCCTGGTTTACCTGGTTGCAGGTCGCTTCGACAAGCAGATGCACGCCGCGGCGCCGCGCATGCAGCATCGAGGCCTCGATGACGGCAGGATGGGCAGAACATACAGAGGGAATGCCCTTGACGCCGTCGCGTCCGCGCCACTTTGCGATATCGGATAGGTAGCTTTTCTGCATGTTACGGATTCCCTTGCGATTGGATGAGCGCGTCCAGTTCTGCGCGGGTCGAGGCGCCCTCCATCGGGCCTGCCTTGGTCACGGCGCGTGCACCGGACGCATTGGCGTAGCGCAGGACTGCTGCGGGTTCCAAGCCGGCGAGCCAGAAGGTCACGAAAGCTGCGCCGAAGCAGTCGCCGGCGCCGGTCGGATCGACCTCCTCGACCTTGTAGCCCGACTGATCGAGCCACGTATCCTTGTCGAAATAGCTGGCCCCCTTGTCACCGCGCTTTATGACGATCGCCTTGATGCCCTTGGCAAGCAGTTCGGCCACGGCCTCCTTCTCTGTCTTGGCCTCGGCAAAAAGGAACAGCTCCTCGCCGCTCGGCATGAAGAGGTCGGTCTTTGCGAGCACGGCTTGCAGCGCCTCGCGCATGCCAGGCGCATCAAGTATTTCGGGCCGCAGGTTTGGATCGAAGGATACCGTTCCGCCAAGGGCCTTGACCCTTTCGGTCGCCGTCAGGATGCTCTTGACGACGCTCGGAGCATAGAGCGCCGTCCCCATCACATGCATGTGGGTGCAGGTATCGATGAGGGCGAGCGTGTTGTCCGACAACTCGATGGTGCCGCAGGCGCTGTGACGGATGTTGAAAACGAACGCCCGGCTCCCGTCCTCGCGATAGCGCACGAAAGCACTGCCTGTCGTGCCCTGCGGCACGATCTCGATACCGGAGATGTCGACGCCGTCTGCCTCTAGCCGGTCGATGTTGACCCAGCCGAAGTCGTCATCGCCGACGCGGGAAATGATCGCGCATTCCTGGCCGAGCTTACCGACCTGGTCGATGAAGATCGCTGGTGCGCCGGACGGAAAAGGTCCGATGAGTGGAACAGCCTCGCGGAAGCCATCGCCGCGTTGCGTAGCGATGATCTCGACGAGAATTTCGCCAATGGTAAGTATCTTGGACATGCCGGGTGCTTCCCTTTTCTTATTGCTTCGCCCGCTTCGCGCGCACGTCGAGATAGACGGCCACGAGAATGACCAGGCCCTTGACGATGAGCTGGTAGAAGTAGGGAACCGATAGCATGTTCATACCGTTGTTGAGCACTCCGATGATGAGCGCGCCAATCAGCGTGCCGATCATGGTGCCGACCCCACCCGACAGGCTTGTGCCGCCAAGAACAGCCGCTGCGATTGCATCAAGCTCGTAGCTCATGCCTGCATTCGTCTGGGCAGAGAACAGGCGGGAGGAAAGCAGGATGCCACTGATCGCCGCCATGATCCCCGAGATCATAAAGATGACAATCTTCAGCCGGTCCACCTTGATGCCGGAATAAAGGGCCGCTTCGCGGTTACCGCCGGTCAAATAGGCACGGCGCCCGAAGGTCGTCTTCGACAAAAGGATGTGGTTGAAGACGAAAAGCACGGCAACGAACCAGATGACAAGGGGAATGCCGAGAAGGCTCTGGGTGCCAATCGCAGTCCAGCTCGGATCCATGATCATGGCTGGCGCGCCATTAGTCGGCAGGCTGACGAGGCCGCGATAGATGCCCATGGTCGCGACGGTCACGATGAAGGACGGCAAAAGAAATTTCGCCGTCAGCACGCCGTTCACGAAACCGAGAAACGCGCCGGCGAACAGCGTTAGCAAGACCGCTGGCACGAAGCCGAGGCCGAATAGAAAACATTGCGCGCCGACCATCCCGGCAACCGCGATGATGGAACCGATCGAAAGATCGATCTCGCCGAGAAGGATCACCCAGGTCATGCCGAAGGCCGCAATGGCGATCACAGCGACCTGCTGCAGCACATTCAGGAAGTTCGCCAGCGACATGAAGCGCTGGTTTGTGATCGAGAAGATCACGCAGAGAACGATCAGCGACAGGAAGATGCCGCCATATTGTTTCATTACGCGCATGAAGGCGGCGTTGGCCGCGAGCTTGTCATTCATGATAGGAATCCCGTCGCAAAGCTCATGATCTGTTCCGGCGTCATCTGGCTTTTGTCTGCGATCGCCGTCATGCGGCCTTCACTCATGACCACGGTTCGGTCGCTCATGCCGATGACTTCGGAAAGCTCGGAGGAGACAAGCAAGATTGCTGTGCCCTCCGCCGCCAGCTGGCGGATGATCTTGTAGATTTCAAATTTGGCACCGACGTCGACGCCGCGTGTTGGTTCATCAAGGATGAGAATTCTCGGCTTGGTCAAAAGCCACTTGGCGAGCACAATCTTTTGCTGGTTGCCGCCCGAAAGTGAGCCAGTTGTCGTCTCAAGCGAGGTGGTCTTGATCGCGAGCCTGCCGATTTCGCTGGCAGCGGCAAGCCGCTCTCGCCGGCGCGCTAGGAAGCCGAGCCGACCAGCAAACTCATCGAGCGCCGCCATCGATATGTTGCTTTCAACGCTGTGGCTGAGAACCAGGCCTTCCTCCTTGCGGTTCTCGGTGACGAAGCCGATGTGCCTGTTGATCGCGTCGACAGGCGAGGCAATTTTCACCTCCGCACCGTCAATGGCGATCGAGCCTGCCGATGAATGGTGCACGCCAAACAGCGTGTTCATCACCTCGGATCGTCCGGAGCCGATCAGGCCGAAGAAACCAAGAATCTCGCCGGGTCTGACATCGAAGGAAATGTCCTGAAACTCACCCTCGCGCGACAGACCCTTGACCGCAAGCACCGGCTTCACGTCGATTGCGGGCGCTGGCACGGCGCGGGGCGGATAGATCTCGTTCATGTCGCGACCGACCATCAGCGCGATCAGCTCGTCGATCGTCGTCTCGGTCTTGTCGCGGGTGGTGATATAGCTGCCGTCGCGAACAACCGTTATGTCGTCGCTCAACCGCATGATTTCCTCCATGCGGTGGGAGATGTAGATGATGGCGACGCCCTGCGACTTCAGGCGCGCGATGATCTCAAACAGGATCTCAGCCTCGCTGTCGCTGAGTGATGAGGTCGGTTCATCGAGAATGACGACCTTGGCGTTGATGCTGAGGCCCTTGGCGATCTCGACCAGCTGGCGTTGGGCGATCGACAGGTCCCCGACCTTATCGGTAACGGAGACCGGCAAGCCAAGTTCATTTACGAGCTCGGCGGCTTTGCGCACGAGCGCCTTGTCGTTGATGAAGCCGGCGCGTGTGGGCTCGCGCGTGGCGAGGATGTTTTCCGCGACAGTCAGGTTGTTGCAAAGGCTAAGTTCCTGAAAGACGATGGTTAGGCCGGCATGGGCCGCATCCTGGGGATTGGCGGGATGATAGGGCGCACCGTCGAGGACAATCGTACCCGACGTCGGCTGGTAAACCCCGGCAAGGATCTTCATCAACGTCGATTTGCCGGCTCCATTCTCGCCGAGGATGGTGTGTACGCGGCCGCGTCGCACGCTGAGCTGCATGTCCTTCAACGCCAAGACGGCGCCGAACACCTTGGTCACACCCTTGATTTCGAGGATTGTACTACCGCATGCGGCGTCCATGACGTCATCCTTCAGGTCGAGCGTTACGATGGCCCACGGCAAGGCGTGGGCCATCGGAAGTGAGCGGTCCTTTTCTCTGGAAAAGCCGTCTCGGGAGGAGGAGTGTTACTTCTTGACGTAGACGCCCGGGACGATCGGTTGGCTTTCCGGAACGGTTTCGCCGGCCTTCAATTTTACCGCGGTATCGACCGCGAGCTTGCCCATCTGGTCCGGGAACTGCTGGATCACGCCGACCATATCGGGATCGCTGTCGACCGCCTTGATTGCCTCAGGCATGCCATCAAAGCCGATCACCTTCACCTTGCCGGTCAGGCCTGCCGACTTGACAGCAACAGAAGCGGCAAGTGCCGCATCGTCGCCAAAGCCGAAAATGCCGTTGATGTCGGGATTGGCCTGAAGCATGTTCTGTGCGACGGCCAGCGCTTCTGCGCGGGTAATGCCGGTCTGAATTGAAACGATCTTGATGTCGGGATGCTTGGCAATGGCGTCCTTGAAACCGTTAACGCGATTCACGACAGACTGCACGAGCGGGTAGTCAATGATCGCGACATTGCCCTTGCCGCCCAGCTGCTCGGCCATGAGTTCGCCGGCCTTGACGCCGCCAGCATAGTTATCGGTGCCAATGTAGGAGGCGACCGTGGCGCCTTCGACGGGAACGTCGACAGTGACAACCTTGATGCCCGAGGTCTGCGCACGCATGACAGCGGCCAAAGCGCCCTTGCTGTCGACCGGCGACATGATGATTGTGTCGACACCCTTGACTATAAAGTCTTCGATGTCCGCCAGCTGTTTGTTGAGATCCTGGTTGGCGATGGCGATTTCGGCGTTGACGTTTTTCTCCTTGGCTTCGGCGGTAATCGCCTTTGCCAGCTCGTTGTAAAACGGATGCTGCTGCGTCAGCAGTGACACACCAATTCCGTCAGCATGCGCAGATGCGGCCGCAAGGGCAAAGGTTGCGCCGGCAAGCAGGGATTTTGCGAAAGAAGAAAGAGACATGATCCTCCCCAATGTAACGAAGGCCGTTGAGCCACATCCGCGAGACGGGCCTCCTGTCGTCAGCGGATGGCGGGAGAGATACTTTCAAAATTAACGCGCGTCAACTTTAAAAGATACGCGCGATAAAATATGTACAGAGCTGCTCTCCTTGACAGCTTTCGGCGACATCACCTTGGCAACCACTTCGCGCCAATACATGGGATATCCATGAGTTGCAGCGGCACCGTCGCGTCACACGGTACTCGGGAGTTCGACATGCAGATATTGACGGCTTGTCAAACATGGAATGCTGACGATCCCGGACTTATTCTTCGCACGAGCCTCGCGCTGGAAATAAAGGCTGGTCAATACGCCTGGCGAAGTCGCCGAGGCATTGCCGGCCGCCTGGCCAATCGACGATGGTGAAGACTACATCGCCGCCGTCAGGGCATGTCTGACATCAACGGAAATGCGTCCGCTTGCGATGCGCGCGCAGCACTCATCCAGACGGGCGACGGACTGGGGATCTATGATGACCGTCGTTCGCTAAAGCTGCCGAAAATGCTTTGCAGCCAGACGTTTGGGACCATCACTTTCAAACTAAGGTGAAGTCGCAAGAGAGGCGCTGTATGGACCACGATCCGAGCCGAGAATGATCAGGCGTCGATGACCATACGGTGCAGAAAGGCGCGGCGCCCTGTCCGGCAAATGCAGAGCCCAACTTAAAAGCCGCCTTGCCGAAACGCTCCCAATACCAGCTTGAAGTTCGGACGATCCGGACATCGGCAACGAGGCAGCTGACCGTGCGGACAGCGTGAAGCCAGACGGACCTTCCCTGAGCATAGGGAGGAACTTTCGTGTATTTTGCTCCGGTTCCGCGGCACCGATAGATGCCGTCTGAGTTGGATCAATCGCTGCACCCACCGCCTCTTCCGGAGGCCGGAAATTCGGGATCGGAACGGCATACAAGGAAAGATCCGCGATTGGCGCCTGGCCGTTCGCCCGGGCAGTGACCGAATTTGGGCCTGCCTGGTGGGCAAGGGCCCTCTCGGCGCGGCTGGATGGGACTGGAACGAGTGCGACCTCGATGGGGCCTGCCGAAGGGCTCGCCTGGCCGGGTTCGACAGCATCTTCCTCATCGGCTGTTGCAGCATTCTCGATCGAACCCGATTGAATGCGCTTGTTGTGGTTGGCGACAGCCTGGGCGTAGCCCGGAAGGGGTCTGCCGTCAGCCGGAACATGCATGGTGCGGCCATTCGGGAATAGGCTTGCGAGTTCCTGCCGCGACATCCGCGGCCACGCCCTTACTCGACCGACGTCAAGGTGCACGAAGGGGGACCCGGAACGGGGATAGTATCCAACACCGCCGATCTGCAACTGCATGGCAAGCGCCCGCAATGTCTGCAGTTTCACACCAGGGATGTAGAAGTCCATCGCTTTGCCAAGCATATGCTGGCTTGTCTTTGCAACGCCGGAGCTTCGAGAACGCGAGCGCAGCATCTTGTTCGTCGTCGGAGATCTGTAAGCTGATACAACGTGGATATAGTCACGCGCACCGCTGCGATGATAAACCTCCCAGACGAGATCGAGCAGACGCGGATCCATCCGCGTGGGTTCGTTTTTCCGCCAGTCACGCAAAAAGCGATTGATCTGCGCGAGCCCTCTCGGATCAAATCTTCCGTCGCGTTTGAACGTGATCGTGGTTCGCTCTCCGGTGTGCGTAAAAAAGAGCTTCAAGGCACGATCCTCTGCCTCGGCGGTCATTCCTGATAGGAGAACGGCGAGTGTTGCGATCGCCGCTTGCCGAGCGCGTCTGGCGATCGACCATAGTGCTCTGCCGACAGCACCGAAGATGCACGGCGTCAACCGCCTTTCCGGATCATCAGACATGGCCAACCTCAACCCTTTGGCCCGGCAGGCGTGCAGACGGTTTGCAAAGCCAGGCATGCGAGAGGCAATTATGGTCAACAATGTCCTAACAACCTGTTGACGTATCCTGGGGGATTCGCATTTTGCTGCATGCCTGGCGGGTAGAGGAAGTGACCAGGCGTAGAAGCTTACGCCTTATACCTTTCCAGCGCAGTCAGGTGCTGGACCGGCGGGTCGGCATCGTCCCAACGGTATATTTCAGTTCGCAGGAAGTGAAGTTCGTCTGCCAGAAGATCCTCGTCGACTTCGATCCACCAGGACTTCGGACGACCGTCGCTCCCGTCAGACCAACGATATCCCCGTGCTTTGAGGTGATCCTTCATGTCGAAAGGACTGTGTTCGGCAAACAGACGAGCGCGCGATCGCTCGGAGGCCCTGAGCAGTTCGGCGAAAGGCTTCTCAGCTTCCGCTTTCTGATGGTCGAGGACTTCCAGCAACGCGAAGCAATCGTCAACGGCGCGATGGCCAACGTGGAAATAGCCTGCCTGACCGACAAGGTAGCCGAGCTTTGTGCCCGCGAAACCGCGCGCGCTCCAGTCGATCTCAGAGACCGAACACGCCCAGGCCGCACCGATCTCGATGATCTCGTTCTTGCGGTGATCAAGGCCGGTCGTCTCGGTGTCGATGAGAACGCCCAGGCGTCCAAATTCCGGTCGGCGACGTGTGGGAGCGGAACGGGGAGCAAGCCTGCGTAACACGCGGTAGTCCCCGGTTGCCTCCAGGCATTCAACCATTTCCTCTGCACTCCAACCGATCGATTTCCGATCGGTTCGGCGAATACGCTCGATTTGCAGTTCGCTGGCCGCCAGCGTCGAAGCAAACATATCGAGTTGTTTTGTCATTCAGTCCTTCGTTCAGCTCAGCCGCATTTTAGAACGTGGCGCCGTCCCACATTACATCAATGCAAAGCCAGGTGTTTCTCGATGACGGACAGTATCCCCACCTTTTCTGCATGGAACGGGGTCACCTCCAGGGGGCACCGGGGCCTGTCCAATGGGATCGCGCTTGCGAATTCCCGTACTCATCGTATGCAACCAGCTCGGTCCGTCCTTGAGCGACATTCTCCCGTCTCGGCGCAGGCGTTTGTCTCGACCCGCAAATCTGCGAGTTCAAATCTTTGTCACCTCCGTTCACGCTGATTGCGTAACCCAAATTGCGGAGGATTTTGATCCATGCAGGCAGTCGCACTCAGTCAACCCCGAACATCCCGTGACCTAGGTCTCCTTGAACAAATGTATCGGCTGCGCGCCCGTGTCTTTGCGCAACGCTTAGGCTGGGTCGCGTGTAAGGGCGAGCGCGAGTGCGACGAATTCGACGCGCTTGAGCCGACCTACATTCTGGCAATCGATGAGCAAAGCAATGTCGTTGGCTGCGCGCGCCTTCTTCCTGCCTGTGGCCCAACGATGCTGCAAACTCTATTTTCATGCTTGCTTGGGGGTGGTGACACGTTCCGCCCTCATGCGTCCATGATCGAAAGCTCGCGCTTCTGTGTCGACATCGACCATTGTCACGGAATGGAGGGGCGTCCGCTGCATCTGGCGACCCGGACCATGTTTGCCGCAATTGCGGAATGGTCCTTTCTCAACGGCTACAACGAGATCGTCACAGTAACCGATGTCCGGCTCGAGCGACTTCTCAATCGCTCCGGTTGGCCGATGAGACGTCTGGGAGAACCTCGCCTCATCAACGAAACGCCAAGTGTTGCGGGTGTTCTCGCCGCCGACCAGGCAACCTTCGAGCGGATCTGTCCCGCCGACTACCATTCTGAATTCGTCGAAAGGGTGAAGGTGGCGTAAGGCAGACATTGGATCGGCGTCCGGCGCATCCGCACTTGAGGGATGTATTCATCTCGCCATCGAGAGACGCCAAAGGACTGTTCGGCCGCGGTGGCCGAACAGGTTCTTCGATAGGAACTGTCAGATCAAACCCAGTTGCAGCGCCAGGGAAAGTGCCTGTTTCAGGTTCTTTACGTTGAGTTTCGCGCGGATGTTGTCGAGATCCCAGCGAACGGTGTGGTAGTTCAAGCCAAGGATCTCGGCGATGTCCTGCATCGACTTCCCCGCGGCTATCCATCCCAAGCACAGCGCCTCGCGGTCGGACAAACCGGGCTGGCGCTGGGTTGTCGGACAATTCGTCGAGACGAGACGCGAATGCAGAAACGTTGCCGAGGTTGCGGCGACGGCGCATTCGGTTTCGCAGAATTCTCTTGGACGCAAATTTTGAGAGGAAGCCAGGGTCAGCATTGCAACCTGCCCGTAGCATACGCGTATCGGCACAGTCACCCCTGCGCGAATGCCGAACTGCGACGCCGCGTCCCAGAAACCGCGCTCGTCTTTCGTCGCCCGTCGTCGTTGCTCATCGACGCACCACTGAAACGCCCGCATCATCCGTTTGCCCATAGTGACGACGGGATCCAGCGCCATGTATGAGCGGCCGAAATACATCGCCTGCCAGTCCTGCGGATAGTTCGATACGGCAAAGCTCCTGGCGCTTACGGCGTCGAGATTGAGATATGCGAAGCGCTCGAAACCATGCTTGGTGGTGATCCTCGCAACGGCGGCGCGAAGCGAATCCTCCGTGGACGTTGTCGCGGTCGAATCGATCATTTCGTGAAAAAGAGTACGCATATTCATAGCCGATAAGCTCCCCCAGGATGCGCAAAGCTCCATGTGGACGCTGATGTCGACGACCACCCTTGCGCAATTCAATGAACCCCGTCGTCGCCTGCGCGACGCCAACCCAGCTTTCAGCCCGTCCATGACGATCAGGCGTGCATACGATTAGTTGCATGGTTCTCGCGCATCAATTGGAACGGTGTCCGGAAACAAAACTTAATAGTTCGCGGACATGGCCTAGCCCGCCATCACGTCGGCCGTGAAAACATATCCTCCAAGTCTCACTGTCTTGAGCAGGCGAGGGTTCGGCGGATCGTGTTCTATCTTTTGACGCAGACGGCTGATGTGGACGTCGATGCTGCGCGTCACGGGTCCTGCAACACCGGCATGCGTCGATGTCAGCAACTCTTCGCGTCGCATCAGCCTTCCCGGGTTCCGGCACAGTGCCAGCAGCAGATCGAATTCTGCAGAGGTGAGATCAACGATCTGGCAGTCCGGACCCCAAAGCTGGCGTTCAAGAACGCTGAGACGAAAGCCGGCGAAGGTGAATGCTAGCGGTTGCCGATGTGTGGGAATGCGGGCGTGTGAGGCACGTCTCAGAAGGTTGTTGATCCTGGCGACAAATTCAGGGATCGAGACGGGAGGTGACATGCAATCATCGGCCCCGGCTTCTAGCGCCAACACGATCAGATCCGCCTTGAAGGGCTCCACAACAAGGAAGATCGGGATGGCGCTGCTGGTCCTGATTTGCCGACAGAAGTCGATTGCTTCGTTTGGCGATGAAACGGCATCGACGATCACCGCGTCATATTGCGATCGATAGAGATGCCTTCGCAGTTGAAGGATGGAGTGTACCACCGACACAGCCATCGCCTCCTTTTCGATTGCAGCAATGATTGGATGAGCATCCGTGCCGCCGTTATCCGCAAAGATGATCTTCGCTTGAATGAGTTCTCTCCGCCTGCCCTTATGGATTGAATGCCACGTCGGAAGCGTATGACAGGTCCGACGATAATCCCTCTAAGGTTGCGGTCAATATTTACTCTTGCCAACTCGCATAATTGCTAATCCCGCCTTCTCAGGCATTTCGATTAATCTTTAAAGGCGACTTACAACCTCTGCGTGTTACTTATGTCGAGAAGACTAAACTCAAGATGATCGGCACTATCACTCGATGGGCTCATTCGTTGGGGCCGTGCCGTTGCCGGCGCCGTCCAGCTGCGGCTGAGCCTTGCGTCCTTTACAGGAGAGGTTGCGACAGGTCAGGCAGGGTAGGGGTTTTGCTGCCACATGGGGATCATTGCAGTGCTCCTCATCCTCCAGTCTGCTTTCTTCCAACGACGCGTTCGACATTTCCAAAGGGGTACACATCTAGTTCTCCGGAGGGGACGAGGTGAGAACAAAATTATGCAGCCGTTCCTTTGCAGCCTCCAATTTCACGACAAATCAATTCATTGGCCATTCATATCAATGGAAAACCAGCACTTGGGGATACCAAGGCGTAATGTCCGACAGGTGCCGTCTGCTTCGTCCCGTTCTTAGATGTCGTGTGAACATCGTAGAAATATTTCTTAATCGAGCGTTGGACATCAATGTTTGAAGCGCACCCTCTATCGTGAGATTGTACGGGTGCCAAAACACAACAACAGCGACAGTATGCCATGAGACCGACGATTGTTATCGGCTCAGGGGACGGCGATCTGTGCTTCATTGCCCGCCACCTTCTAGAGCATTCCGGCTTTGCGACGAGCCTGCAGTCAGAAGCCAATGACATCGTTATCGCCGCGCGCCAAGACAGCGTCTGTGCGCTTCTGATTGACGGCCGGGTCAGGGACGCAGTTTCGGCCTGTGCGCAGATTTGCGATCTTCGAGCAGGCAGCGCGATCATCATTGTCGCCCTGGTTGACCCGGGGGCGCATGGCCAGGGTCTCGCCTTCCTCAACGCGGGCGCCGATGAAGTCTTTACCCGACCGGTTCCGCCCAGTCATCTGCTTCGTGCATTGATGATGCAAGGCACGACACAGCGCCTGAGATATGACGACATCGAGATGGACGTGGCGGCGCGGCGCGTGTGGCGTGCCGATTGCCCCGTCTACCTTCCACGGATCGAGTTTGCCATCCTGCGCTACTTCCTTCTTCAGCCCGACAGGATTTCCGACCGCAGGGAGATCATCAGGCAGTGCTGGCCAAGTGGAATATACGTCGATTGCAAGACGGTGAACGTCCACATCGGGCGACTGCGCAGGTGTCTGAGGATTGAGGGAGCCCCTGACCCCATTCGTACGGTGCGCGGCATCGGCTATGGCATCGGCTCCGTCTCCCTGCCCGAAAGGAGAGCGCGATGGCGTACGAAACCTTGATCCTCAATGGCCGCGTTGTCACGGGAGATGGATCAACAGTTCACACCCGCGGTTCCGTCCGTGTTCGCGGCAGAACGATTGTCCAGGTCGCGGAGGGTCAGCTTGCGGCCGCCGCGGGATCGCTTGTCATCGACGCCGACGGCTACACGATCATTCCCGGCATTATCAACGCGCATGCGCATGGGTGTGTGCACGGCCCCTCGATGCCGAGCGGGTCCAAGCCCTTTCGGTCGAGCGACGTCGATTACTTTCGCAACCGACACCTGCTTTCCGGCACCTCTACTCTCCTGAATGTCTGCGGCCTCGCACTGGCCGATGAAATCGACGATGGGCGAAACAACCATCCTCTCGACATACATATCACGAGCGCGCATACGCCGAGCAACCTTCGCGCCGCACTTGCAATTGACGGCGCCGGTCTCAGCGACCGTCATCATGCAGAGACCATCGAGACGATGATTGGTGCTGGGGTGCGAGCGCTTGGCGAAGCCGGCGGTGGTCAAACGCTTGGGGGAGGGGCCCAGGACTATCGCTTCATACCGGACGCGATATTTGCATTGTCGGGCATCAGGCTCTCCCCGAAATGGGCGCGAAGTCTCAAAGAAGCCGTCCTTGGACGCACCCTCGACGGTAAGGACGCAGCTCCAACTGAACTGATCGAAGCACTTCTCGCCGAATGCGGTCTGTTATCGATCATGTCCGCCCAGAAACTTGTGGAGCTGATAACGAAAACCGTCATGCCCCCTGTCGCGCTCTCCTTGAGAGGACTGGAGGAGATTGCCGCAGCCAGTGCGCACTATGGCCTGCCAGGCATATTCCACCACGCGCTCCCAACAGCACGAACATTATTGAACCTGGCAGTGCGATATCCATCAGCCCGCATTGTGGCGGCTCACGCCAACCATCCCTCGTTTCGTCCGGATGAATGTGTTGCCTCCGCACGCGAACTCAAGAAGCGTGGCGTCGTCATCGACGTTTCAACACTCGACTGCATTACAACCCGTTGGCGCAACGACGCGACCAACATCGACCTCCTGGTCCGTGAGGGGCTTGTCGATACCTTGTCTACCGATTTTGCCGGCGGCGATTGGGACAGCATCCTTGCAGCGATCAACCGCATGGTGCAACGAGAGCAGACGACGTTGCCTTGCGCGATAGCGCTTGCAACCGGCAACGTTGCTCGGATTTTCCCCGAGTTTGCGGGAGACAGGGGCATTCTCGCTCCTGGAAAGCGTGCCGATGTTGCGATTGTCGAAAGCCACAATCTTGCTCGCGTGCGGCACCTGATGATCAATGGCCGATTTGCCGTTTGGAACGGTGCGAGAAGCGACAAAATCCCCAAGCACCCATGAAGCGTCCGGTTCCAGCATAAGGACGTAGTGTGCCCACATGACGCGCTCACATTGCGATGAACCCTGTCAATCCTCGTGCATGTCCAAATACTGTGGCATTTCCGTAAATAGCGGTCCTGCCTCGCCCTGCGCCAGTGCCAGCACGCCGTCGACAATGGCTTGTCGCTTCCCCGGCGTAAGCCTGGCGGCTGTCAATCGACAGAACTTCTCCTCTATACCGTGCCACAGCAGCGGCAAGCCGGGATCTCCGAGTGGGCCACCCAAGTCGGAAACAAACTTGCCATTTTTTGTTTGAACAGTGACGCGTGCCAGGGTTTCGGCCGGAAAGAGGCGGTCGCTCTGATGATGAACCACGAGCTGAACCTTCTTTGCAGCAGCAACGAGATCCGGGCGTGCAAGGCACTTGGTTGTTATCGGCAACAATCCGGAGGAGCCGTCAACAAGGGCAATCGCGAGACAGTAGGGAAGACTATACTGGACATCGACGAGGTTCTCCGGCGAGGTGCGATTTGCAAGCCGGAGCGCCCAGCCGAACGTCTCGACATCGATCGAGATGAGGGTCTCTGACGTCAGACCATAGCGTTCAACAAGCTCAAGAAGCCGATCGAGAGCCGGATGTATGTAGCGGCAGCACGCATAGGGTTTGAAGTAAGTGCCGAGGATCTCCCAACGGTGACCGAGTTCTCCGAGTAGCAGGCGTGGGTCGTAGTAGTCAGGGTGATCAAACAGATCAGAAGGACCCGTAAAACCGCGACGCGCAAGCTCGAGAGCCATAAGCCCCGTGGCACTACTCCACGGGATGCCTTCCTTGACGTCGTTGCCGGTCATCTTCGAGTAACCAGAGCTACCATTTGCCTGCTGGTTCGGGGCAAGCACGCCGGCAATGGCAAGCGCCTGAGCAGTCACCCCTGGTGAAGCCTTGAGCAAGACCGCCGCGGTTGCGGCGGATGCGATGGCAGCCCAGCGTCCCGACTGCCGCGTGGAAATAGTTTGCGGGTTCTGTGCCGCTGCCGTCCTCACTCCAATGTCGTAGCCTGCGACAATTGCAGCGATGATGTCGTCGCCGCCAAGCTGTTGCATCGAGCCGATGGTAAGGGCAGTCGTTACCACTGAGGCTCCGGGATGGCCTCGTGCTGCCCGGTGACCGTCGTCGATATCAAGGGCGCAGGCCGCTGCTGCGTTACAGAAAAGGGCGCCGACAGCGGCCAATTCCTGTCCCGAAAACCATATCGGCGTATCGCCTTTGCCAAAGAGGGTAGCTGCGGATCGGCGCGCTGCCGTTGCACTGTCGGAGGAATGACCGACGATGGCAGCACCGATAAGATCAAGAACACACCGGATTGCCATGTTGCGCGTCTCGGCAAGGGGAGGTCGAGCGGCGACAGCCGAGATATGTTCGGCGAGTATTTCGGAAAGGTACAATGAACCGCCTCCCTTCCATCAAGTCCGGGTTGCCAGCATGTGATCGTTGTACGCACGGTATTTTTTGTAGGTCGCCTGTGCGACATAGAGATCGAGCATCGGGAGGCCAACGCAGGTGACGCAGGTCGGACCTTCCTGCTCGACGTGCAAATCACCGGAGCCCGAAAGCTCTGCAACTCCAATCAACGGGCCGATCTGCTCGAGGGAAAGGCCGCGCCTGGAGAAATGCAGCGCAATACTTTGCGAATTCCGGCGAGAGACGGTCGCTACGTCATCGCAGACGACAAGACCCGATCGAAGTGCTCGCTGGAGGTAGGTCTCTGGGACCTCATCTCCACCGAGATGCAGCGATATGGCGCGTCGATGAAGGGCGCAATCGTCAAACAGAGGTGTTCTGGCATTCGTGGCCGTGATCACAAACCGGCAGAACGGTAGGCGTGTGGTGTCGCTTGCAGGGATGACTGGGATCGTCGTGCAACCCGCGATGTCTGCCATCAGTGCCTCAAGGCCTTCCCTGCTACGCCCACGCACCACGATCTCTTCGATCCTGTCTGCGAAACGGAAATCAAGGCACTCAATCACGCTGCGGGCGATTGGGCCCGACCCGAACAAAAAGACTGATAGCTTATCCGTTGGATTCGTGAACATGCCCAGAACCGTCGTTGCATAGGTGCCCGTGCGCCGGGCGGACATTGCGGTTCCTTCCAGAACCGTCACGAGGCGCAGGGTTCGCTTCTCCAGCAGCAGTACGGTCGAGGTCGATCGCGGAAAGCCGAGATTGCGGTTGAACGCGTTGGCACCGATGATCTTGACGCCGCCGAATTGATCATTGACGCTGTAGAGGCACGACAATTTCCATCCCAACCGATCGTTCTCAAACTGGGACTTGAATGGAGCGACGCTTTCGACCTCCCAGAAGGCTTCCTCTGGCAGCGACAGCACGGACTTGCCACCAAACGATTTTCCTGACCGGATGTCCCGCCAAGCCGCATCTGTTGCGTCCAGAAGCTCCTGCGTGGTCAGGTCGGCGCCTGCGGCGCGGATCTCTTCACAATTGAGAAATTTCACGTCGCGACTAGCTTGAATGTTCTGTTCCTGCATGGACGGTTTCTCCTTCTCGCCAATTCGGAAGAACCTAGCGATCCAGAGGAAACGGCAGGATGAAACTTGGATAAATTCCTGGGAAAGCAAAGCGCTTGCGAAACGCCGTCGCTACATGCGTTCCGGCTTGATGTGGAGGTGCTTGCCATCAAGGAGCACCCGATGCTCTGACATCGGAATCAGGCGCCGTACTTCGGCAAGGCGATGCGGATCGATTTCGACCTGGAGAACTGCCGGAAAGTGGCCGGCTTTGCCAATCACCGTTCCCCAGGGGTCGCAAACAAGAGAACGGCCTAACGTTTCCCGGCGCGGGCCGCCGGGAGTTGGGTAACTGCCACATTGACCACATGCGACGAAGTAAGCCTGATACTCGATCGCCCGCGCCCTGCATAGCACCTCAAAGTGCGCGCGTCCGGTTTGGCGGTTGAACGCAGCAGGGAGAATGAAGATATCGACCATCTCGCCGGCCAGCCGATCGAACAGGCGCGAGAAACGAAGATCGTAGCAGATCACGCATGCGATCCTGTATCCATTCAACTCGTAGATAAGAAGATCATCGCCCGGCGTCACAACCGACGATTCCGCGTATGTCATCCCGTTCGGCGCCGTTATGTCGAACATATGAATCTTCCGATAGCGGCCGACCTCCTCGCCGCGCGCATTAAACACGATCGTCGTATTGTGCACGGGTCCGTCGTTGCGCTGCCGTTCCAGCAAGCTGCCGGCATGTATCCAGACTGAATTGTCCTTCGCAAAACGCTCGATGAAACCGTAGGCCTCGCCCCCGGGGACGCGATCGGCGGCGCTCCGTTTGTCTTCTGCGGTACCTCCCATCCAATCGAAGTGCTCAGGGAGAACAATCAGGTCGGGAGTTCCGCGCATCGCTTCGTTCATCAGCCGCTCGGCCTGAACCAGGTTCCGGCGGCGGTCCGGTTGCGAGTTCATTTGAATCAACGCGATTTTCACGATCCGGTCTCCGGCTGGAATTCAAAAATCGATCTGCCTGCCGCCAGATGCGTTCGCACGGCGACCGATCTTTGCTGGCGTTGCCTTGCTGCTTCAGCGATTTGGCGCATCCGGTTGGCATCGGCGACGAATACTCCGGAGCGGTCGGCAAGTACGGCCTGGCCAGGCAACACGGCGGTACGTCCGCAGGCGACGGGAACATTCAAGGAACCACCGATGCTGAATTGACGATTGGTGGTCTTGGAGGACACACCCCGGCACCAGACCGGCAGCCCAACTTCCACGATCTCCTCGACATCAGTACATGGACCGTCCACGACGATGCCAACGGCACCCTTCGCCATGGCAGCCATTGCCACCCCGCCTCCCACGCAGGCGATGTCATCGCCGTCGACACGGGAGATCACAAGCATATCGCCGGGCATGAGCTGGTCGATCGCCTTGTAGATGATAGAACCGTCGCGGCCAGGGGCCGCGACGGTTACGGCAACTCCGGCCGCATGAGCCGGGAACAGCGGAAGGACCTGACTTCCCACAAATCCCACATGCTCCACGTGGCCAATCGTCGCCGTCTCTACCGATGACAATAGTTCGATCAGGTCAGGATTCAGGGGTGGATGGCGATCCATCAATTGATAGAACATTGTCACGGATAGCTCTTCGTTTTGGGGATCAGACTGGCCGTTCGCCTGAGGTCGTCGTACGGTGCATGATCCGGATGAAGGCCGGATCAAATGAATCGCGACGATGCATCGTGCATCGATTGTCCCACATCATGATGTCTCCTTCGTCCCACTGCTGCACAAAGACTTGCTTGGTGCTGGTCGTGTGATCCCACAGCTCCGCCAACAGCGCGTCACTCTCGTCGCGGCTCATTCCGACGATCCATGCGCCGTCAATTGTTCCGCCGAGATAAAGCGCCTTGCGACCCGTCTCGCCATGAGTGCGAACAAGTGGGTGCACGACGCCGCTCCACTCGCGATAGTCCTGGCTCTTCGGGGTCGATTTTCCCAGCCGCAGCTTACCCGTTTTGTCATAGACGTTCTGGAAGAAGATCTGCCGTCCATCGACGGCTGCTTTCAGTGTCGCCGGCAGTGTTTCGTAGGCAAGATAGGTCGACAGGAAGTAGGTATCACCGCCTGAGGGAGGGACTTGAACTGCACGCAAAATTGCCCCAGCCGGAGGCTTCTCGTAGAACCATGTGTCCGTATGCCAGGTGGCCTCACTGTTTCCCATGGCTCCACTGGGCTTTCCGTCGGTCATTGCGTTGCTGATGACAAGAATTTCCCTGTGCGTTGGATGTCCCCCTTCCTGCAACTGCTTGGGGTGGATGACAAACTCGCCGAAATGCCGGGAGAATGCCACCTGCTGCGCGTCTGTGATGCGGGTCTGCTTGAACCGTATTACCCCATACTGCAGCCAGTACCTTCGGATCGCCTCGATGTCGCGGCTGTCGTATCGGTCGAAATCAAAACCCTCGATATCAGCACACACGTTGCTGGAATGCTGAATGGCCTTAAGCCGCTCCTTTGTAAGCATTTTCATCTCCTATAGTGACCTTCTCGATTAGGTCACGGTGATCCTAGAGCGGGCCCCTGGGAGATCTCCAATATGAACCCCGAGGCATTGATGCGGCTGCTTTATCGATCGCTGCTCAGTCGGCCAGGAGTTTCAATGCACAGGCAGGAATGCCGAGCTTCAGCTGTTGCCCAGGGGCCGGCATTGCGTCCGACCCTGCGGAAGGAACCAGAACGCTGACGTGAATTTCGGGCGCGAGTTCAACGCTCATCTCGAGCGATGCCCCAAGATTTATCACTCTTCGCAACATACCTCTAAGCACGTTGAAATCCTCCGGAACCGGAGCGTCGTCGACAAGCGGCTGGATGTCTTGGGGTCGAATGACACAATAGCGGGCATCTCCCTTTCCGCGCGTCGCGCGAAGTCTTATGTCGCACCTGTCGATTGCAGCATCCCATGCGGTTCCAGTCGACGTTACCTCCCTCAATGTCAGAATATTGGACTTCCCGATGAAATCGGCGACAAAGGTCGATTGTGGATCGCCATAGATGGAACCGGGATCCCCTTGCTGCGCGACGGCCCCCTTCCACATGACGACGATGCGATCGGACATTGCCATCGCTTCTTCCTGGTCATGAGTGACGTAGATGAAGGTCATACCCAGTTCCTGCTGCATCTCCTTCAATTCCGCACGCATTGCTTCGCGCAGTTTCAGGTCAAGATTGGATAACGGCTCGTCGAGCAAAAGAACCGAGGGTCGTGGCGCAAGCGCCCGCGCCAGGGCGACGCGTTGCTGTTGTCCGCCCGACAGCGCTCTGGGATAGCGGTCTGCCAGTGTGTCGAGATGAACCCTGCGAAGCGAGGACTGAACGATTGATCCGATTTCGTTCTTTGGCGTGCCTTTCATACGCAGGCCGAACCCAACATTTTCGGCGACGGTCATGTGTGGAAAAAGTGCATAGTTCTGAAAAACGAGGCCGATGTTTCGGCGTTCGGGAGGAACATCAACCTGGCTGCGGCCGCGAATACGGATGTCGCCGCCGGACGGTGCGCTAAACCCGGCGATCATGTTAAGGGTTGTGGTCTTCCCGCACCCGGACGGTCCGAGAATACTGACGAATTCTCCCTTCGGAATCTTAAGATCAATGTTTGTGACGACCGATATCGGACCGAAGGATTTGCTGACGGAGATCAGTTCCACGTCGATTGCACTCATTTGCTACCACCATGCAGTTGGGCGGAAAAACCGCCGAGTTTTTCGAAGCTGAAAATCACGATCAGAATGAAGGCCATGGATGCGACGTTGACCGCAGCCATGACGGGGTCGAGGCTGTATTCGAGATAGTTTATGACGGTGATCGGCAGCGTGGTTTCTCCCGGTCGCACCAGAAACACCGAGAGCGGAATATTGTTGAACGAGATGATGAATGCGAATGTCACCCCTGACAGAATACCCGGTTTGATCGCAGGCAGGAGGATGAACCTGATCCGCTGCCATTGATTTGCCCCGAGAATCTGGCCTGCTCGGAAGAGGTTGCAGTCAAAGTTTGCAATCGACGTGGCAACCATGCGAACCACGAAGGGAAGCGCAAGCACGCAGTGACCGGCAATGAGAGCCGGCGTTCCGAGCAACGGCTGTAGTCCGATCACGGACAAAAACAGAACCACCGCCACGCCCTTTACGATCTGCGGCACGGAAAGCGGCGAAAGGAGTGCGGCCATGACGATCTCGCTTCCTGCAAACTTCTCGTAAGCGACGACATAGGCAGCAACGGTCCCGATCGCGCCACTTACGACAGAAACGACAACGGCAATTTTGACGCTTAGCCAAAACGGTCCAAGCCACCGCTCCGACGCAAGATCGAAGTACCATTTGACCGTCCACTCCCACGGTCGAAATGTCACGTCGCCGGTTGGACTGAGGGACGCTGCAAAAACCACCACAATTGGCAGCGCGATGAAGGCGATTACCAGTGCAAGAGCACACCAAAACAGCGCGGATATCACTCTGTTCATTTCATACCTCCTGCGACGCTCTGATACTTTTGGCGACAACCCGCCTCGAAACGAATCCCGGCGTATGAGATCACGAGCATGAGGATCAGCAGCGCATTCGCCATGACAGCTGCGAAGGACCAATCGATATAGAAGAGGACCTGCTCGGAAATCATGGTCGCCAGGACCTTGAAGCCGGCTCCGCCGAGCAGCGCGGGCGTCGCATAGGCGCTAGCAGACATTGTAAAGGAAAGAAGGAATGAGCTTATGAGACCCGGAACCGACAGAGGAAGCAGGATGTGCCAGACAACGGCATGACGCGGCGCTCCCAATATCTGGGCTGCGCGTTCGAGGTTGTCATCTATGCCTTGGATACTTGTCGTCAAGGACAGGATTGCGAAAGGCAACACGACATGGGTCAGACCGATGACAACCGCAAACAAGTTCTTCGACAAGGGAAGCGGGGACGAAATCAGCCCCGCGTGAATTAGGACATCGTTGATGAAACCCCTGTCTTCCAGGATGATGAGCCAGCCATAGGTTCGCAGAACGACACCCGCAAGCTCGGGCGCGAGCGCGATGGCAAACACGATTGAACGCCACCGCCCTCTCGAACGCGCCAGATAGTAGGCAACTGGATAGGCGAGCAAGGTTGCCGAAATCGCAACCAGACTCGACATGAGAGTTGTTCTCCAAAAGCCGAGGAGTGACAGACCGTCGGTAAAAAAACGCGAATAGCTAACAAGGCTCATTCCCTGCGATGATGGATTGTGAAAGCTCATTCCGATCATCATTCCCATCGGCAGAGCAAAGAAAAATACAAGCAGACAGGTCGCTGGTGACAATCCCAGAAACCTGATCCAACCCCTGGCAAACACTCGCCGTTTGCCAGGCATCTCCAAGGCGATAATAGTCATGGGACCCCTCAATTTGCGTGCGCGACAACGTCGCGTTCCCACTGTTCCGCCCATTTGGGCAGGCGTTCTGCGACAGTGGTCAGGTTCGGCAAATGAAGGGAATTCAAGTCTGCATCTGCGGTGATCTGGCGTGCTTTTACCGCGGCCGGAACATCGATGTCGGTGCGGGCGCTTCCCACCTTGTAACCGCCCACCCACGCTTCCTGACTGGTTTTCTCCAGGAAAAAGTCAATGAACTTTCTCGCAGCATCCTTATGCTCGGCGCCGATTGGAATGTTCAGCGTGGCCACGAGCGGAATGGTGCCCTCCTTTGGCTTGATGTAATCCACAGACAAGCCGCTATCGACAAGCAACTGCGCCCGGCCGCTCCAGAAAGGCATCGCCCAGACCGTTCCATCCTTTATGTAGCTCTCGAGAATTGCCGAACTCTGTTCGAAGCCGATCGATTGCTTGGCGATTGCGGCCACCGCCCTGAACCCAGGAGCGAGATTGTCGACGAGGTCGCCGCCATTCATCAGTGAGAACATTTCGACAAGGTATATGGCCATGGTGTTTTGAAATGTCGGCAGGACGACCCGACCCGCGAGGTCGCTTGAGGCAAGTGCTGACCAAGATACCGGCGGCGTTGCCAACTTGTCCGTTCGATAAAGCAACGACATGTACTGGACCTCGTGCACAGCACCGCAGGGACCGGCCGCTTCCGTCAGTCTTCGCGAGAGCTTCGCAAGGTTCGGGATGCTATTTGCGTCAAGCTTTTCCAGAACGCCGTCTTTACAGCCCTGCAGCGATTGAGAGGCGGTCATGACGACCACGTCAAAGCCGGGCCGGCCCCTGGTCGCCTTGATCTTCGCATAATCCTGCGAGGCTGAGCCGACGGGGTCATAGATGACATCTATCCCAGTTCGCTGCTCGAATGGCTCGATGATTGCCTTGCGGATGATGGCTTCGTAAGGTCCTCCATAGCTATTGACGACAAGCGTTTCCGCGCGCAGCGGCGTGGCAATAGCTGCGACCCCGAAGGCCGACACAGTGAAAATTAGTCTTGTTCTTCCCATGACATGATCTCGCTTCCTGGCGTTGTTCCCATGGGAATGGTCTTCAGCGGACCGCCAGTGGTCCAATATCGGATTTCAACGATTCATGTGCTGCGGAGATGAATTGGCCTTCCATAGGACCCCGAACGGGTCGAGCGCTTCTGCCGTCATTTGCTTCTGAAATGGATCGGAACCAGTCGTTTGGTCGCCAGCGTCGCGCTCCGACTTCGGCCAAGTTCCGCCCACGGACCGCGGGTTAACGAAATGTCATCGACGACGAGAAATCACTAACAAGTTTGCGAGTGGATCATCGGATCGCAAGTGGGCAATTTCACCTCCAACCGCACTTTCCCGGTGCGAACCAGCAGAACGAAATTGCACTCCAACCGAAGGTCGCATGGTGACAATGCAACATCCTGCTCAAGTTCGTTTGATCAGCAAATTGCGTCATGCCCTGGGCGACCGCCTGTGTGCCGCAATTGATGACCCGAGTGTCGTTGAAATCGTCTTGAACCCCGATGGCAAGGTCTTTGTCCAACGGCTAGGCCAAGGGTTTTCACCGCACGGCCAAGTGGGCTCAGCGGCAGCGGAAATCGTCATTGGTACGGTCGCTCACGCGCTGCAGTGCGCTGTCGACACCGACCACCCCATCATCTCGGGTGAGCTCCCGATTGGCGGCCACCGCTTTGAGGGGTTGCTGCCTCCGGTGGTCGCAAAGCCGACATTCACGATACGCCGAAGGGCGTCCTCTCTGATCCCGTTGGACGAGTATGTCAGCTCGGGAACCATGACAGAAGTGCAGGCCGCGACCATCCGAAATGCGGTCAGCTCGCGTTTGAATATCATCATTTCGGGCGGAACTGGTTCGGGAAAGACGACACTTGCGAACGCTGTCATCGACGAGATCGTCAAGTGCGCTCCTGAGGATCGCCTCGTTGTGCTCGAAGACACCGCCGAGATCCAGTGCGTAGCCGACAATGCGGTTCTGCTGCACACCAGCGACGCTGTTGACATGGCCCGGCTGTTGAAGAGCACGATGCGCCTGCGCCCCGACCGTATCGTTGTTGGTGAAGTCAGAGACGGTGCTGCGCTCACATTGCTGAAGGCATGGAACACCGGTCATCCTGGGGGGGTGGCCACGATCCACTCGAATACAGCAGTCTCGGCGCTACGCCGCCTGGAGCAACTTACCGCTGAGGCAAGCATGCAGCCAATGGAGGCAGTCATCGGGGAGGCAGTCGATCTGATTGTCTCTATTGAACGCACTCCGCGGGGCCGACGTGTGCGCGACGTCATTCGGGTCACACGTTTCGTCAATGGCCAATACGAAATCCAATCCGACCAACCAACCGAAGAGCAGGAGCGTCGCCGTGCCACATAGGAAAATTCCGCTTGCTACCGCTTTTTTCAGTGCAACACTCCTTTTCGTGACAGTGATGCCCGCGCTCGCCAGTACCGGCGGCGGGCTTCCCTGGGAGGGCCCGCTCCAACGGATCCAGCAATCGATCACGGGCCCCGTCGCCGGTTACATTGCGCTGGCTGCCGTCGCGATTGCAGGGGGGATGCTGATTTTCGGCGGCGAACTCAACGATTTCGCGCGACGTATGGTGTACGTGGTCCTTGTGGCCGGTATCCTCCTTGGCGCTACCCGGATTGTCGCTCTATTCGACGCAACAGGCGCATCGATCGGATGGATCGATGATCAACGCTCATCATCGAAGGTGTTGGAACGAGAGGAGAAAGCAAATGGCTGAATCCCTGTCCGGCTTGCAACGAAACCGCATCCATCGGGCATTGTCTCGCCCAAATCTTCTGATGGGCGCTGACCGCGAACTGGTGCTGATTACTGGCTTGGCAGCAGCCATTCTCATCTTCGTGGTCTTGACTGTGTACTCCGTAGTGTTCGGCGTCGCGGTGTGGATTGTCGTCATCGGCCTGCTACGCATGTTGGCGAAGTCGGATCCGCTCATGCGTCAGGTCTATATCAGGCACATTTCATACAAGCCTTTCTACAAACCAACCACCTCGCCGTGGCGCAAATACTGAGGAGGTGGGCCATGGTTGCTTTGAGAGCATTCAGGATCACGGATCCCTCCTTTGCAGATCTTGTTCCCTATGCAGGCCTTGTCGACAACGGCGTGCTACTCCTCAAGGACGGGAGCCTTATGGCTGGCTGGTACTTTGCCGGACCTGATTCAGAAAGTGCGACCGATCTCGAGCGCAATGAGCTTTCGCGACAGATCAACGCAGTTCTGTCGCGACTTGGCAGTGGGTGGATGATCCAGGTCGAAGCGATCCGTGTTCCGACCGTCGACTACCCCTCCGAGGACCGCTGCCATTTTCCCGACGCTGTCACGCGAGCAATCGATGCCGAGCGCCGCGCGCATTTCGTACGGGAACAGGGGCATTTTGAAAGCAAGCACGCAGTGATCCTGACCCATCGGCCACTTGAGGCTAAGAAGTCTGCGCTCAGCAGGTACATCTACTCTGACGAAGAAAGCCGCAAGAGGTCTTACGCGGATACAGTGCTCGCCATTTTCAAGAATGCGGTGCGAGAGGTCGAACAGTATCTTGCCAACACGCTCTCTATCCGACGCATGGAAACACGTGAGACAAGCGACCGGGGTGGGACGACGGTTGCCCGATACGACGAACTTCTGCAATTCATCCGCTTCTGCATCACGGGTGACAATTATCCCGTCCGCTTGCCGGATGTGCCCATGTATCTTGACTGGCTTGTAACGGCACAGCTTGAACATGGACTGACGCCGAAGGTTGAAAACCGATTTCTCGGTGTGGTTGCGATCGACGGTTTGCCCGCCGAAAGCTGGCCGGGGATCTTGAACTCCCTCGATCTGATGCCGCTGACCTACAGGTGGTCATCGCGCTTCATTGTCCTGGACGCGGAAGAAGCACGCCAGAAGCTCGAGCGCACGCGGAAGAAATGGCAACAGAAGGTACGACCCTTTTTCGATCAGCTGTTTCAGACGCAAAGCCGCTCCATAGATCAGGATGCTATGGCCATGGTGGCCGAAACGGAGGACGCGATCGCACATGCCTCATCCCGACTTGTCGCTTACGGATACTACACGCCGGTTGTCGTCCTCTTCGACGGAAACAGCGAAGCGTTGCAAGAAAAGGCCGAGGCAATCCGCCGGCTCGTGCAGGCCGAGGGCTTTGGAGCGAGGATCGAAACGCTGAATGCAACGGACGCCTATCTCGGCAGCCTACCCGGCAACTGGTACTGCAACATCCGTGAACCGCTTATCAACACCAGTAATCTCGCAGATCTCATTCCTCTTAACTCCGTGTGGTCTGGCAACCCGACGGCACCGTGCCCGTTCTACGCACAAAACTCTCCACCGCTGATGCAAGTCGCCAGCGGCTCGACGTCCTTTCGGCTGAACCTTCATGTCGACGATGTCGGTCACACGCTGATCTTCGGTCCAACAGGCTCAGGCAAGTCGACGCTACTCGCACTCATTGCTGCTCAGTTCCGGCGTTACAACGGTGCACAGGTCTTTGCCTTTGATAAAGGTTGTTCTCTGCTTCCACTGACGCTTGCCTGTGGTGGCGATCATTACGAGATCGGCGATAGCGAAATGCAAAAACCGGCGCTTGCGTTCTGCCCTCTTTCTGATCTCGGCACGGACGGTGATAGGGCCTGGGCAATCGAATGGATCGAGATGCTCGTCGCACTTCAGGGGGTTACCGTCACCCCGGATCTTCGCAACGCGATTTCCCGTCAGATTGGCCTCATGGCGACTGCTCCCGGCCGATCGCTTTCGGATTTCGTGTCTGGCGTTCAAGTCCGTGAAATCAAGGATGCCCTTCATCCCTACACGGTCGACGGACCCATGGGTCAATTGCTCGATGCCGAAGAGGACGGGCTGGCAATTGGTGGATTCCAGTGCTTCGAGATCGAACCTCTGATGAACCGCGGCAAGCGCAATCTTGTCCCTGTTCTCAGCTACCTTTTTCGACGGATCGAGAAGTGTCTCGATGGCTCGCCAAGTCTGATCCTCCTTGACGAGGCGTGGCTGATGCTTGGCCATCCCGTTTTCCGGGACAAGATTCGCGAATGGCTGAAGGTTCTCCGAAAAGCGAATTGCGCTGTCGTTCTCGCCACGCAATCCATTTCTGATGCCGAGCGCTCTGGAATCATCGACGTTCTGAAGGAATCCTGTCCGACAAAGATCTGCCTTCCGAACGGTGCCGCCCGTGAACCGGGCACGCGCGAGTTCTATGAGAGAATTGGATTCAACGAACGCCAGATCGAGATCGTCGCGAGCGCGATCCCGAAGCGGGAATATTACGTCGCAACACCGGAAGGGCGGCGTCTGTTCGACATGTCGCTCGGTCCCGTTGCTCTTAGTTTCGTTGGGGTTTCAGGCAAGGAAGACCTCAAGCGCATCCGCGTATTGAAGTCCAATCATGGTGAGGACTGGCCAGTCCGTTGGCTTGAGTCGAGAGGAGTCCACGATGCCGCATCGCTATTCAATATCGCATAAGAGGCTTGCCGGACTAATCGCCTGCACGCTCATCTTGGGTTCGGCTGCAACCGCTTCTGCAGGTTCGGTCACTGGCGCGGCTACTGAATGGACACAGCTAGCCAACAACGCCCAGCTCATCGATCTTCTGAAAAGCTCGGGCCTTCAGGTCGACAATCAACTGAGGCAGATCAGCCAGTTGGCAGAGCAAATTCAAAACCAACTGAATATCTACACGAACATGCTGCAAAACACCGCATCGCTTCCCGATCACATCTGGGGGCGGGTGGAAGACGACCTCAACCAGCTCCGCGGCATCGTTGACCAGGGGCAAGGCATCGCTTTTTCGATGGGCAGCGCGGACGATGTGCTGAAGCAGCGGTTCAAGAGTTATGCTGAGCTTCAGGGCAATCTTTCGAAGGGCGAGGATCTTTCTTCAACATACCAGACCTGGTCCGACACCAACCGGGACACAATTGCCGGCACATTAAAGGCGGCCAGTTTGACCGCCGACCAGTTCGACGGCGAAGAGAGCACGATGCGCTCGCTTCGCAGCATGTCGGAGACGGCGGACGGGCAAATGAAAGCCCTGCAGATCGGCCACGAGATTGCCGCGCAACAAGTCGCCCAGATGCAGAAACTGCGCGGCCTCGTTTCACAACAGATGACCATGGTGGGGACCTGGCTTCAATCAGAACAGACCGAGAATGACCTGGCGCAGAAGTTGCATGAGGAATTCTTCCATTCAATCGCTCCGCCTACATCCGGTGGCGAGAAGATGAAGGTGGAATGGTGATCCCATGAACCAGGCGCTTGCCCAAATCAGAACCGCTGCAGCACTCGCGGCCTTCACAATCTTGCTGGTGCATCCCGCGCTTGCCCAAGAGGGGGCTGCCCTGACTTCACTTCAGATTCAAATCACCTCCGCTGCCAAGGGATGGGAAACGAAGGTCATGGACGCCGCTCGCTCGCTCTTCTGGATTTTGGCGACTATTGAGATCGGACTTGCCTCCATATGGCTCGCGCTACAAGCGGCTTCACTGGACGCCTGGTTCGCTGAACTCGTTCGGCGGATCATGTTCGTCGGCTTCTTTGCATTCGTCCTCGCCCAAGGACCAACATTTGCAAAAGCCGTCGTCGACAGCCTCTTTCAGATTGGAGCCGGGGGCGAGGCGGCCTCGCCCGCAGACGTGTTCAATACCGGACTCGCCGTCGCGACCAAGATGGCGGAAAAAGTTCGCTTCGGGCCGTTCCACGAGACCGCGCTTGCCATCTCAGCGGCTTTTGCGATGGTGGTGAGCGTCATTGCTTTCTCTTTGGTCGCTGCGATATTTGTGTCCGTGATGGTTGAGATGTACCTCGGCTTGCTCGCAGGCATGATCATGCTCGGTCTTGGAGGGTCATCCTTCACCAAAGACTTCGCCATACGATATCTCGTATACGCGTTCTCTGTCGGGATGAAACTCATGGCACTTGTCATGATCTCGCACATCGGGTCCGAGGTCTTGATCGGACTGGCCGATGACCCGGACTTTGGCAATCACTTCCAAACTGCGCTCGCGATCGCCGGCATAGCTGTCGTTGTCTTCATTATCGCAATGTACGTGCCGAACATCATACAGGGTGTCGTGCAGGGAGCCTCGGTTACGGGCGGTATGGAGGTCATTCGACACGGCGGTCAGGCTGCTTCGGTCGCCTTGGCAGGCTTCTTTCTAGGTACGGGCGCTATCATCGCAGGCTTTGCTGCTGCAAAGGAAGCTCGCGCCGCCGGGTCCTCGCTTGCCGGGGCTGCCGCGCGCGGCATCGGTGCTGGCATCAGCTCCGCCGGCAAAGCAGTCGCATCGGCAGCGAAGGAAAAGGCGATCGGCTCGCCCGGTGCCTATGCCGGCTCGATCCTCGGCCTTGCCAATGCCAAACTCGATGCCAGCTTGAGCGGTCGCGCTGGCCTTAAGCCACCTCCCGAACGCAGCGATAAACCGTGATCCTTAGGAGAGAAATCGAATGGCAGCAAACCGGCCTTCCGAAAACCCGTACCTTGTCGCCAGGCAGGAATGGTCCGAGCGCTACGGCTCTTACGTCAAGGCCGCTGCTGCATGGCGGACCGTCGGGATCCTCGCTCTCGCCATGGCAGTGACGGGCTTTGGGTATGCTTTGTACCTCAGCACCCAGGTCAGGCTGGTCCCTTACATCGTCGAGGTGGATAAACTTGGCACCTCGGTCACGGCAGGTTTCCCGGAGCAGATCGAGTATGCCGACGCACGCGTGGTCAGGGCGGCACTTGGCAATTTTGTAACCAGCTTCCGGTCGATTACGCCGGATGCCGTGGTGCAGAAGCAGTATATCGATCGCACCTATGCCCTTCTACGGACTTCCGACCCCTCGACGCAGAAGGTAAATGCTTGGTTTCGCGGCAATTCGCCGTTCGAGAAGGCCAAGACATCGACGGTTGCCATCGAGGTGAACAACATCGTGGCACTCTCGCAGCAAACCTATCAGATCGACTGGACGGAGTACGAGAGGGACCGCAAGGGCAAAGAAACCGGCACGCGCCGTTTTCGCGGGATCGCAACGGTCGCACTGACCGCGCCACAGGATGAGGCAATCATCCGCGTTAACCCGATCGGCCTTTACGTTCGGGATTTCGACTGGACGGCACAGCTTTAAGGGCAGGGGAGTTTCCGAATGTACAAAACAGAACTGATGGCAGCCTTCGGCTGCATGGTCGGACTCGTCTTCGCAGGCGCTTCGCTTGCGCAAGGCATGACGCCAAATGAGGTCAAGGCGACGGACGTCTCGAGGAAGTGGCGAGGAACGCCGGCCCTTGTTGCAACGGGTCCGGACGGGAAGGTCATGTTTCTCTTTGGCGAAGCCCAGCCCTCGGTCGTCTGTTCTCCACTGCAGGTTTGCGACATCGAGCTTCAGGGGGGCGAAATCGTACGCGACGTCCTCGTCGGCGATACTGTCCGATGGAAAGTCGAGCCTGCGACATCAGGTGCAACCAGTGGGCAGGCGATCCATCTTGTCGTCAAGCCGTCGGAGCCTGGCCTGTTGACGTCGATGGTCGTCACGACGTCCCGCCGGACCTATCATATCCAGCTCAAATCGCACCCAAGCCAGTATATGGCGCGCGTCGGTTTCGAGTATCCGGAAGACGTATCGACCAAGCTCGCCGACATCAATGCGCGACTGCAAACCGGAAACAACCTTGGCGCAGCCCCTGAGAGGCTGAGTTTTTCCTATTCGCTCAGCGGTTCGGCGGCGTGGAAACCAATGCGCGTTTATTCCGACGGAACCAAGACCTACATCCAGTTTCCAAAGTCGATCGCGGGTCAAGACGCCCCTGTACTCTTTGTCGTTTCCGGTGGGCAGAACCGGATCGTCAATTATCGCATGAAGAACGACATCATGGTCGTCGATTACGCGCTCGACGAAGCAATCCTTGTATCGGGCGTCGGTTGGCACCAGCAGAGAATTACTATTCGGCGCGGAGGCTGATCAATGCACAAATTGGCCCCCTGCTTGCTTATCACGTGCAGCCTCTTTTCTGGATGCCAGGCGGCTGGCGGACCGATTGACACCCATTCGGCATCGGGAGCCGCCGTCGGGCCAGTCGCCGCGAATGCCATCGCAGGCGATATGGCAAGCCAGTTTGCCGAGCAGATCGACAGACCGGTGAGGACACCCATCAAGATGGATGCGGACGGCTCGGACTATGCAAGCGCGCTTGAGGCAGCACTGAGGGGATGGGGTTTTGTCGTCATCACGGACGGGAGAGTCGGCAAGAACCAAAAGCCAATCCAACTCACCTACTCGATCGATAGCCTCAATGGTGAGGTCCTTGCACGCCTGATGACACCGTCGATCGCGCTTGGCCGCGCTTATGCGACGACACCCGCGGGCGCCACGCCCGTAAGTCCGCTCTCCATCATGCAACGACAGTAAGAGAGACAACAATGGTCCAGTCGCTTCAGCTTGGCGTCACGAGCCACGCGGTCGATCAGCGAGCTATGCGCCGCCTCAATCGCCTGCCGATCGTCATTGCCATTGTCATCACCATGCTGTTCCTCGGTGTCGTGGTGGTCGGACTTTCCTGGCGTGGGGCAACATTCAATGGTGGGAGTGATTTCGACACCACGTCGAACACGCCGGCAACAAATTTCGGAGACCAGCTGAAGAAAGGTATTTCCGACGGCATCATCGGCGAGCCGGAAAGGCAGGAAATATTCCAGCCAACGCCGCGGGCAATCGAGAAGGAGCCCGTCAAGCAGCCGGTTGCCGAACATGAACCGATTGACCGACAAGAGCGGCGACCTCGACTTGAATCTGAGGAGGAGTGGAGGACGCGGCTAAAGCGTGAACAGGACGAACAGTTCTTGCGCGAGGCACAAAGACAGCGCATGGCACGCCTCCAGGCTCGCGTGACCGCCTATGACTCTCCGTTGAAAGTGGATATTTCCGATGCTGGGCAGACCTCCACAGGCACCAAAAACGGTGATCCTCAGAACCTTAACGACGGCACAAGTGGCGCATCCGATCTTTACGCGGCGGCGATGAAGTCGGGCCTGATCAGCCAGAATTTTGATCCGAGTGGTCAGGTCTCGAAGGAGGCTTTTTTCAATCAGGACATCAAGGACCTTGGTTACCTCTCAAAGCAGGTCGTGCCGCAGTTCTCGCCATATGAGCTGAAGCGCGGTTCTGTGATACCGGCAACTCTCATCACCGGCCTCAATTCCGACCTGCCCGGGAGGGCAATTGCTCAGGTCAGCGCAAATGTCTACGACAGTGCAACCGGTTACCGCCTTCTCATCCCGCAAGGCGCCAAGCTGTTCGGACGCTACGATTCCAAGGTCTCGTTCGGCCAGCAACGCGTCCTCGTTGTGTGGACCGACATCAGTTTTCCGAATGGGTCAACGCTGCAGCTCGGCGGCATGGCGGGCACGGACGCGGAGGGATACGGCGGGTTCAAAGACAAAACCGATCGTCACCTATGGCCTACCTTTGGGTCAGCGGTTCTTATCGCTCTGCTAGGGACCGGGATCGATATGGCGATACCCGAGAGTTCAACGCTTGCGACACAGGACACTGCCTCAGATGCTGTGCGACGAAACTTTGCGGAAACCTTCGGTCGGGTGGCCGAGCAAACCATTTCCAAGAATCTGAACGTTCAGCCGACGGTTCGGATCAGGCCTGGCTACAAATTCAATGTTCTGGTCGATCAGGACATTATCTTTCCCTCGCAGTACGTTGAAAACTAGCCTTTGCCTCGGCAACCGACGTTTTTTGAGTGTGGAGAATGGAGACGTGTGGCGACGTTTTGGGCAGTTGGACGCCCACTGACAATATTGAGCATCGAGCAGCAGCGAGTTGTATCCGACGTTGTGATTTCTAGCTGCAGTGCCTCGAGCGTGGCAGCAAATCCCGGAAACTGTTACCGCTTCAGTGGTGACGTTGAATAAACTCTGCGATTGCCGCTTGGAGGATGCAGCCTCCTGTGAGCCTGTAGCGCCATCGGGGGGGCTCAAGGGATGCACGCAGCACACTATTCTTGCTGAAGAGGAGCGTGGACATGACGCGTCCTCCCATTTTGTCGCAGGGGCAGCACCGTTGGCACCTTTGTGGTCCGGCCATCTCCGGGTCTGTGACGATTGTCGTTCAGGCACTGCCGGTGGAGAAAACCAGCAACATATTGTTGGTCGGCATCTCGATCGTCTCGCGGAGATTAAGTCCGGCGGCCTCACCCACGTGTTCAAGATCAGCGATATCACGCACACCCCAGGATGGGTTTCGCTCCTTTAGAGCCACGTCGAAAGCAGCATTCGAGGGGGCGTTGTGTGCGCCGTCGCGCATGAATGGGCCGTAGAGAACAAGAAGCCCACCAGCGCGAAGCAAGCGGCCAGCTCCTGCGAACAATCCCAAGCTTGCCGCCCATGGCGCGATATGGATCATATTGATCGACACGATGGCGTCAAAATGTCCCGTTTGTTCGACGCCCCATTGTCCTGAGCACACATCAATATCCCGCGGTGCCAGCACATTCTTCAGCCCTGCGAATTTGATCCAGCTGGACGTGCTGGCGCGGGCGTCGGCATCCGGATCGCTCGGCTGCCAGGTGAGGTTGGGCATTGCTCCCGCAAAACACACAGCGTGCTCGCCGGTCCCGCAACCAATCTCCAGCACGGTGCCATGTGTTGGAAGGACACGTTTTAGGACCGCGAGGATCGGCGCCGAATTTCGCGCAACGGAAGGCGAGAACATCCGCTGGTCGGCGCTTACGTCGCGCTGTTCCAGCGCAACAGGCGGACGGCCCTCCTTCTCTGTGGGCATGGGTCATGAATCCCCTTTGAGTGATGTCTCCCATTTTATAGCTGAAATGATGGGACTGAAACCAAAGATTTCGAACTTCCGAAGGGAGGCGTCGGCTCGTGCGTTCGGCCGAGTGCGGCCGAACGTCCAGCATGCGCCGGATTACCCGCCCGCCCGGCTCAAGGTGAAGCGAGGCGACCCGACGCGCTGGCCAACACTCATCAGGACATAGAATGGTCCTTGGCAAAGTGCCGAATTTCCTCAAAGTATTTCCCGACATCGGGCTGCCGGCGCCCGCCTCGTGCCCTCTACCTCAACCCACGCGCCATCCCGCGCAGCGGGTTCGTTCATTGGCCCCAAAGGCCGACCTTCATAGATGTCGCCGGACGACCATCATGGTCAGTATCAGAGCCATAAGCGATACAATGACACTTGCCACGACATACGCCGCAGCAGCCAAATGCTGGCCGCGCTCCCACAGGACCGCTGCATCAAGTGAGAACGTCGAAAACGTGGTGAAACCACCAATGACGCCAGTGGTCAAAAACAACTTGGTGTCCTGCGACGTTAAGTTGGACGTTGTGAAAACACCTACGACAATGCCCATGAGGGCAGGGCCCAAAACATTTATGCCGAGCGTTCCGTACGGAAAATTCGTCCCGAAGACACGAATTGAAAGCATACCCACTGCGTAGCGAAGCATGCCGCCGAGCCCTGATCCGATAAATACGATGAGATATCCCACGCACGCCTCCTGCTCGCCCAAATGGGGCGTTGATCAGCAGGCGTCATCAGCAACAGCGCGGTTATAGGGAGACACCATTCCCGTATCGGCTTCTATGCCAGCAACATGCTTCCAGATCAACATGGTCTACACGTGGCGCAAAAGCCGTCACGACTGGAACAATGATTTAACAGTGACAGCGCTGACGTTCATTTCTATAGGATCCATCGCTCCGCTTGCGAGTGAGGGAAACGCACCATCGGCGAAGACGCGGGGGTCGAGGTCAATTTCCAAGTAGCAACGAATTTTCACTCGGCGGGATTAGTATTTGGCCTTTCGCCAACCAGCTTCACGCGCTTCTTGCTCGGAACAGAACCAGCGCTCGCCATATTGCGGCGATATCTTTGTGGCCTCGTAATAGTGTTGGCCCGGTACGTGATAGATGCGGTCGCCAGATTCGATGCTAACGTTGCCCTTGATGTTGCAGGCCGTGCCTCGTTGCACGATCACTCCGTTGTCTATGATCATCGGCTGAGTCGGTGCAGCAAACGAACGCTGGATCGGAGCGGTCACAAATTTGGGCAACACGGCGTAGCCGCCGGTTCCCAAGAATGCCGCTGCCGAACTCAAAGCTACCACCATTGGAAACTTCATGTCTCACTCCTAAATTCTTCCAGAGTTTAACACGCTAGGGTTTATCTGTTCGTATGTCAGATTGCTAAAATGCGCGGTATTGGCGACGTGGTGTCTGGCGCGACCTGGGCATGGCGGTTGGAGCGCCGGAACGACACGTCACGCATTGACCGCTCTCAGGCCCGTTGCAGACACTGCGCCCGGGGCCGCGCGGATCGCAGAAGTCTTTGCCTGCCTCAGCTAGGATAAGGCGAAGCCTCTGTCAGCCTGGCAATCCTGTTCGTCGAGTAATGTCGAAAAGCGTCCAATTTCGACAGGCTTTGGGCTTTCTCGCTCTACCACCCTGGGTATTGCCAACTGTTCATGATGAGATCAACATGGATTTGCCGAGACGCATGCAAGGAATTTGATGGACTTCTAGGATACTGACGCGCAGCGGTCCTGCCGCCGTCGGGCAATACCATCGTGGGGGAGTGCGATGCGGAGAGAAGCTCGGTGCCGGTTGCAACGCGGAGCGTTCCTGGAGACAGCGCGCTTCCTTTTGCTGACTATTCTCTTCCTGTCGATCGTGATTGTCCCACGACACGCCATGTCGGCCGACAAGACGTTGAAATTGCTGTTATGGCAGGCTCCAAGCACGCTCAATCCTCACTTGGCTCCGGGCATCAAGGACCAGACAGCCAGCCGGATCGTCTATGAGCCTCTCGCCAGCTTCGACCGCGAGGGACATCTCGTTCCCTTCCTCGCCGCAGACATTCCGACGCTCGAGAATGGCGGCGTGAGTGCCGACGGCCGTTCAGTCGTCTGGAAGCTCAAGCACGGTCTCAAATGGTCCGACGGCCAGCCCTTCACAGCCAAAGATGTGCTCTTCACCTACAATTATATCACAAACCCGGATGTCGGCTCGGCGAGTGTCGGCTCTTACAAGACAATCGACAAGGTCGTTGCGGTCGACGACGACACCGTGCGGATCACGTTCAAGGACGTCAATCCGGCCTGGGCGCTGCCGTTTGTCGGCGTGCAGGGTATGATCCTGCCCGAGCATGTGTTTGCCCCTTACAACAACAAGGATGCGGTGACGGCAGCCGTGAACCTGGCCCCCATAGGCACAGGCCCGTACCGCCTGAAGGCGTTTCAGACAGAGGATGTGCTTGTCATAGGTGAGGATGTCGTCAACACCGTGAAGGCCATCTTCGAGCGCAATCCGTATTATCGCAACGCGGATGAGCTGACCTTCGATGCGGTGACGCTCCAGGGCGGCGGCGACGCTTCGGTCGCGGCCAAGGCGGTGCTGAAGGAAGGCGTGGTCGACTATGCCTGGAACCTCCAGGTCGACGATGTCGTGCTCAAGGAGCTCGAAAAGGACGGCGTCGGCAAGGCGACGGTCTCCTGGGGCTCCTATGTCGAGCGCATCATGCTGAACTTCACCGACCCCAACCGAGAAACCGCCGACGGGGAACGGTCGAGTCTGCAATATCCGCATCCCACATTGTCCGACAGCAATGTACGCGCCGCACTCGCACTTGCTATCGACCGACAGAAGATCGCGGCGCTCTATGGCCGCACGGGCCGTGCGACCAGCAACATTCTGGTCGCCCCGGCAATCTTCAATTCGCCGAATAGCGAATGGGCGTTCGATCCCGACAAGGCCAAGTCGATCCTCGAGTCGGCAGGGTGGAAAGACAGCGACGGCGACGGTGTGCGCGACAAGAACGGCGTGCCGCTGCGTTTCCTGTTTCAGACAACCGTCAATTCCGTTCGCCAGCAGACCCAGGAGATCGTCAAGGCAGACCTGGAGGCGATCGGGGTCAAGGTCGAAAACAAGATGATCGACTCCAGCATCTTTCTGGGCTCCGGGCCCGACAGCACCAACTCTCGGCGGCATTTCTACGCCGACATGGAAGAATATGCCTACGGCAACAAGAGCCCCGATCCCGGCAGCTATATGATCGGTTGGACCTGCGGCGAAGCGGCGCAAAAGGCCAATAACTGGTCCGGGTCAAACTGGGCCCGCTACTGCAACAAGGATTACGACACGCTCTATCGGGCGTCGGCCGTCGAGGTCGATCCGGCCAAGCGCCGGCAGATCTTCGTGAAGATGGACGATCTGCTCGTTTCGGATTTCGCGGCAATTCCTCTGGTTCACTGGGCCGATGTCAGCGGAATAAGCAACTCCCTTGAGGGCTTCGACCCGACGCCTTGGGATTCCGAAACATGGAACATCGCCGGTTGGCATCGCAAATGACGGAGGCACGTGCAAATATGGGTAGAGCGCAACGCTTTTTCGTTCTGGTGATAACCCTGCTGTTTGCGGTTGTCTCACACCCTGCCCATTCGGCTGATCGCACACTGAGGCTCCTCTTCTGGCAGGCACCCAGCATCCTCAACCCGCATCTTGCCCCCGGCGTGAAGGATCAGACTGCGAGCCGCGTGGTCTATGAACCGCTGGCGAGTTTCGACGCCGAGGGACATCTGGTACCGTTTCTAGCTGAGGAAATTCCCTCCTTGACGAACGGCCAGGTCGCGGGCGACGGGCGGTCGGTCACCTGGAAGCTGAAGCCGAACGTCAAATGGTCGGACGGCGTCCCCTTCACCGCCAAGGACGTTGTGTTCACCTATGCCTACATCACCAATCCGGATGTGGGCTCCTCAAGTATCGGAACCTACAAGTCGGTCGACAAGGTCGAAGCACTCGACGACCTGACCGTCAAGGTAACGTTCAAGGATGTCGATCCCGCCTGGGCGCTCCCCTTCGTCGGTATACAGGGAACAATCCTGCCAGAGCATATATTCGCTCCCTACAACAACAAGGCCGCGGTCGATGCGCCTCCCAACCTGGCCCCCGTCGGGACCGGGCCGTATCGCCTCAAGGAGTTCCGTACGGAGGACGTCCTGCTGATCGGCGACGATGTCGTCAACACCGTCAAGATCATCTACGAGCCTAATCCTGAATACCGCGACCGGGCGCGTTTGGGATTTGACGAAGTGACCTTGCAGGGTGGCGGCGATGCGAAGACGGCCGCCAAGGCCGTGCTCGGCACCGGAGTCGTCGACTACGCGTGGAACCTGCAGATCGGCGATGCCGAATTGCAGGAGCTTGAGGCGAAGCAGATAGGCAAGGTGGCGCTCTACTTTAGCTCCTACGTCGAGCGCCTCATGCTGAATTTCACCGATCCGAACCGTGAGACATCGGATGGCGAGCGCGCGAGCCTGCAGTTCCCCAACCGGATCCTTGCCGATGCCAAGGTGAGGCTCGCCTTGGCGAAAGCTGTCGACCGCAACAAGATCGCCGCGCTTTACGGGAGGACTGGCCGGCCAACGGCAAACCTCCTGGTCGCCCCCGTTCTCTATAATTCTCCCAACACCACCTGGGAATTCGATCCCGACAAGGCTCGCGCGCTTTTGGACGAGGCAGGCTGGCGCGACACGAACGGCGACGGCATCCGCGACAGGAACGGCGTTCCCTTGACCCTTCTTTTCCAGACCTCGGTCAACCCGGTCCGCCAGAAGACCCAGGCGATCATCGGCGCCGATCTGGCGGCGATCGGCATCAGGGTCGAGGACAAGCAGATCGATTCGAGTGTCTTCTTCTCGCCTTCACCGGATATCCTTAATACCAGCCAGCATTTTTACGCGGATCTTGAGGAATTCGCGACCGGCAACAAGAGCCCCGATCCGGGAAGCTATATGGTCAAGTGGACCTGCGCGCAGGCCGCTCAGAAAAGCAACAACTGGTCGGGGCTGAACGAATCCCGCTATTGCAGCGACAAGTACGATGCGCTGTTCCACGCATCGGAAACGGAGATCGATCCCGAAAAGCGGATTGGCCTGTTCGTGGCGATGAACGACTTGCTGATTGCTCACTCCGCGGTCATTCCCATTGTCGAGTGGGCAAACGTCCCCGGCCTTCGCAACGATATCGTCGGATTCAATCCCACGCCATGGGATTCCGAGACGTGGAACATCGCGGACTGGCGGCGCAAGCCATGAGGGGCCGAAGCTGAAGGCATGGAGCACGAGGAGCCTGTGGTCGCAAGAAATCGCCCATTCTATGTCGCCCCACTGTATGCGCTCGTCCGCGCAGCTTCACCCGTTCTCAGAAACCTGAACATCGGCGGCAAGCTCACAGTCGGATTTGGCATTCTGGCGGCGCTGACGCTGCTCGTTGTCGGCTTGAACTATCTGGGCAGCCTCGATGCAGTCAGAAGCATCAACAGAACGACCAACCTGAGCGCCCCGAGCGCGGTCGCCTCGGCGCGGGCACAAGCCGACTTGCTACGGATGCTGAGCGCCGTTCGCGGCTATCTTGCGCTCGGCGAGGAGAGCTACCGCGACAATTACGCTTCGGCGAAAGCCGCATTTCTCGGGGACATGCAGTCGCTTGAACGTCTGCTCCAGGAGAGAACAGCTCCGCGGCCAGACCCGGCCGCAGACGTCGAACAGCGGATGGGGGAGCTCCACGAAAAGCTTGCCTCCTGGCAGCCGCTGACGGATCAGCTCTTCGAGTTACGCAATGACCAGCTTCGACGCGAACCCGCCCTCAAGCTGCTGGTGACGGATGCAAACCCGATGATCGCCACGATTGTCGGGACGGCAACGGCGCTGATCCTGGCGCAGCAGAAGCGAGACGCGACGCCCGAGAACATGGCCTATCTGGCCGACCTCGCGTCCTTCCAGAGCTCCTTCTATGCGATGGTTGCAGGGCTGCGGGGCTATGTGACCACCAGGCGAGACGGCTTCAAATACGAATACGAGGCTAACCTCACCATCAACGATGCAGCTTGGAAGAGCATCACCGACGCAACCGTCGCGCTGACGCCGAACCAGGAAATATTGATCGACAAGCTGTCGAAGACTCGGGCAGTCTTCCTGCAGTTTCCCGCGCAGATGTTTACAGCAGTCGAAGGCGAACACGCACGTGAGGATCTCTATATCTTCCGCACGCAGGCCGTCCCCCTTGCCGAAGGCATGCTTGGAATTCTGGACGAGATCGCCAATGAGGAGCAACAACGGCTGCAGGCGGATCTCGGTGGCGGCCGCGACCAGCTCCAGAAGGCCCAGCGCATTATCCTCCTGGGCGGTGTGGCCGCCGCCATTCTCGGCCTGATCCTGGGGTTGATCTTCCGGGAAAGCATCGCCGGGCCGATCCAGCGCTTGACGGGCGTTGCCGACCGGGTTCGCCAAGGCGATCTTGCCGCGCGCGCGAAGGTGGAATCGGGCGATGAGATCGGCACGCTGGCGACAACGTTCAACGACATGACGGCGCAGTTGGGCTCCAATCTCGGCGACCTCGAGAACCGCCGCAGGGAACAGGAGCAGCTGGCATTGCAGTTTCGCCGGCAGAGCGAATATCTGGGCGCCCTTCACGATACGTCGCTCGGCCTGATTGCGAGATTGGACCTGACCGGACTCCTGTCGGATTTGACGATGCGCGCCGCAGGTCTGCTCGGCACGCAACATGGATACGTCTATCTTGTCGACGAAGCCGGAGAGACGCTTCAGCGCATGGTCGGCGTCGGTGTCTATGCGGGACAGGCCGCGGGTCAGCAACTGGAGAGCAAGGAAGGCGTGGCGGGGACGGTCTGGCATACGCGCGAGGCGCTTGTCATCAACGAATACCCGACCTGGCCGGGGAGGGCGGCGGCCGCCGCCCAGCTCGATGTGACAATCAGGGCGATCATGGCCGTGCCACTCAAATCCGACAACAGGGTGGTCGGTGTCCTCGGCATCGCCTACGACGACGCCTCGGCTCTCGAGTTCGGCACCGAAGAGGTCGAGCTTCTCAAGCGTTTCGGGCAACTTGCCTCGATTGCGCTGGAAAACGCGCGGCTGCACACGGCCACGGAAGCTGCCAAGAGCGAAGCGGAGGAAGCGAGCAGACGGATCGGCGAGCAGAACCGGGCGCTGGAAGCGGTCTCGAGCAAGCTGTCGAAATATCTCTCGCCACAGGTCTTCGCCTCGATCTTCTCCGGTAAGCAGAACGTCGAGATTTCGTCCACCCGCAAGAAGCTGACAGTCTTCTTCTCCGACATCGCCGACTTCACGGCGACGACCGACAAGCTCGAGTCCGAAGAACTGACTGATCTGCTCAATCACTATCTGACCGAGATGGCGAAGCTGGCTCTGACATACGGCGCGACAATCGACAAGTTCATCGGCGATGCAATCCTGGTGTTCTTCGGCGATCCCGAAACCAGGGGCACCAGGGAAGACGCTGTCGCCTGCGTCAGAATGGCGATCGCCATGCAGAACAGGATGCAGGAGTTGCGCGGGGAATGGGCAGGAGCCGGCTTTGCCCTGCCGTTCCATCTGCGCATCGGCATCAATACAGGCTATTGCACCGTGGGCAATTTCGGCAGCGAGGATCGGATGGACTATACCATCATCGGCGGCGAGGTGAACCTCGCTTCGAGACTGCAGAGCCATGCCGACCTCGGCGGCATATTGCTGGCGGGCGAGACCTACGCTTTGGTCAAGGACGAAATCGAGGCCGAGGAACTGCCTCCGTTGACCGTCAAGGGCTTCGCCTATCCCATCAAGACCTACCGTGTGATCGGCGCTCGAACCGCCCAAGAAGCAACGAAGGATGTGTTTTCGAACAGCGAGGGCGACCTGCAGTGGGATATCGGCTCGGCGCTGAAAGGCGCGGACCGCGACAAGGCGATCAAGGCACTCGAGCACTATCTGGCGACTCTGCGAAAATAGGATCCGCGCCGATCGAAACCGCTCAAATGCGAACAGAATGCCAACCGAACGAAACGCCGCCAATGCTCTGCTATTGCCTTCGACAGGCATTGGCGACGTTTCCGCCCATTTGGGCACATGCAGGTTATGGGACATTCCTAAAAAAGGAAAAGCAAACGCTCGCCATTCTCCTGCAGCAGACGGTGTTCGCGCGCCAGTGTGGCAATTGTTCCACATCGAGGTCGTCGATTGGCCAGCTCCTTCTTCAAGAACGACTTCAATCGTAACCTGCACGTGTGATCGCCCTGGCGCACCACTGTGTTGCCGCCCCGCGGAAGCCTACCTGCCATTTGTCCGGTGATGCCTTGATCCGGCTCAGCAGCTGAAGCATCGCAATTCGGAGCCCGTGGTCTCTACGGAAGCGGTTGGGATGACACCTTGCAAATCGCGGAGCGGATCAGAAAGCGCTGCTCGCGGCCATTGTCGAGGGAGAACATCCCGCCCCGGCCGGGACGACGTCGATGGTCAATTCAGTGTGCTTCCAGGCCTCGTATTGGGATGCGCTGATGTAGACCGGCGTGTCACCAACGGTGCCGAGAAGGACATCGTGATCGCCGACCATGAAATCATCGCGGGGATAACACATGGGCGAAGACCCGTCGCAACAGCCACCTGACTGGTGAAACAGGACCGGTCCATGGTCGGTGATGATTTCGTCCAGAAGCGTTATCGCCGCTGGCGTCGCCCTTACTCTTCCGAGAAAGACTTTGTCCTGCATGGTGACCTCCGGGGATGGGGCGGTGTGGCCGGGATGGCCACACCGCATGCGCTTGGGAGGTTATCAGAAGAAGCCAAGCTTTTTCTGGCTGTAGCTCACCAACATGTTCTTCGTCTGCTGGTAGTGGTCGAGCATCATCTTATGGGTCTCGCGCCCGATGCCGGACTGTTTGTAGCCGCCGAAGGCCGCGTGCGCGGGATAGGCATGATAGCAATTGGTCCAGACGCGGCCTGCCTGGATTGCGCGGCCAAACCGATAGGCGCGCGTGCCGTCTCGGGTCCACACGCCGGCACCGAGGCCGTACAAGGTGTCGTTTGCGATTGAAAGCGCCTCGGTATCGTCCTTGAACGTTGCGACGGAAACCACGGGCCCGAAGATCTCCTCCTGAAAGACGCGCATTTTGTTCGTGCCCCTGAAGACAGTCGGTTTGACGTAGAAACCGCCGGCGAGGTCTCCGGCGAGTTCGTTGCGCTCACCCCCGATCAGGACCTCAGCGCCTTCCTTCTTTCCGATGTCGAGGTAGGCGAGAATTTTCTCCAACTGCTCGCTGGAGGCCTGGGCTCCGATCATTGTCGCAGGGTCGAGCGGATCACCTTGAACAATCGCTTCGACCCTTTTCAATGCCCTTTCCATGAAGCGGTCATAAATCTTCTCGTGAACCAAGGCGCGGCTGGGGCACGTGCAGACCTCGCCCTGATTAAGGGCGAACATGACGAAGCCTTCAATTGCCTTATCGAAGAAATCGTCGTCTTCGTCTGCCACATCCGAGAAGAAGATGTTCGGGCTCTTCCCGCCGAGCTCCAGCGTGACGGGGATCAGGTTCTGCGAGGCGTACTGCATGATCAAGCGTCCGGTGGTCGTCTCCCCGGTAAACGCAATCTTGGCGATCCTCGGGTTCGAGGCGAGCGGCTTGCCTGCCTCGAGGCCAAATCCATTGACGACGTTGAGAACACCTGGTGGCAGGATGTCGCTGATCAGTTCGAGCAGCACATGGATCGATGCCGGCGTCTGTTCGGCAGGTTTGAGCACGACGCAATTGCCAGCAGCCAGTGCAGGTGCCAGCTTCCACACAGCCATCAGGATCGGAAAGTTCCAGGGAATGATCTGGCCGACGACCCCCAGAGGCTCGTGGAAATGGTAGGCGACCGTATCGTCGTCGATCTGGGCGATTGAACCTTCCTGCGCGCGGATGGCTCCGGCGAAATAGCGGAAATGATCGATGGCGAGCGGAATGTCGGCCGCGGTTGACTCACGGATCGGCTTGCCGTTGTCCCAGGTTTCCGCGAGCGCCAGTATGCCGAGGTTCTCTTCCATTTTGTCGGCTATGCGGTTGAGCAGCCGCGCCCGCTCTGCGGCGCTGGTTTTGCCCCAGGCGTCCTTGGCGCCATGGGCCGCGTCAAGAGCGGCCTCGACATCCACAGCTTCCGAACGGGCGATCTCGCAAAGGACCCGGCCGTTGACCGGAGAGGTGTTGTCGAAGTACCTGCCTGATTTCGCGGGCGTCCACTTGCCGCCGATGAAATTGTCGTACTTCTTGGCAAACGGCACCTTGGCCGTGCGATGGAATTCGACCTTGTTCATGCTTTCCTCCCAAAACGCGCCGCCCTGCGCGACGCTTGAGGGAGTGTTTTTCGCTTTCGACGGAATGTCAGCCCGCGCGCGGCAGTTCGGCAGGGCACAGTGTCTCAAGGTTGAGACACTGTGCCCTGCAAAATTCCTATTGGGCGCCCCGCAGACCAAACTTGCCGAGCTTTCGGTAAAGCGTGGCCCGTGAAATCCCGAGGATTTCGGCCGCCGCCGTTACATTGCCGCCGGTATTGGCGAGCGTGCGCTCCAGGACGGTGCGCTCGGCCTGCCGCAAATTTCCGGCATAGCCAGGTTCATCTCCCAGAAGATCAGCGGCTGGAAGGGACCTCATCAGCGATTCCGACGTGATCCCGAATGCGATGCGCGCAGATCGGGTCGCGCCGATCACCAAATCATTGCTGTCGACGGCGAGAAGAGGGTTTGGCATCTTTTCGTTTGTCGAAGCGACAATGATGCGTGCTTCAGGAAAGGCGATACGGAAGTTCTCCGCCTCGATCCTTCGCGCCGCGTCGCCAACGGCCATTGTGATTAAATTGACGAAGCCCTCCGTCAAATCCGCGCGGCAAGAGGACACGTCCAACGCGGCGGCGAGCTTGCCCTCGTGATCGAAAATCGGCGCGGTCGTGCAGGACAGAAGCGTATTGCGGGAGTAAAAATGTTGATCTCGGTGGATGGTCAAAGCGCGCTGCTCTACCAAGCACGTGCCGATTCCGTTTGTCCCCTCGCTATCTTCGCTCCAGACCGTTCCCGTCCAAAGCCCCCATTCCCTGAATGTCTCGTCGTCGGCGACGGCGCCACGCCGCTCAACCGGGATGCCGTCGCGGTCGGCGAGAAGAACACAGCAGCCAATGCCCCCAACCGCGCGGTACAGTCGATCAAGGCTAGTGCAGGCAGCCCGGACCAGCGGTTCGATTTTCTGGCGAGCAAAGCGCAACTCCGAATCCGTCAGTCGTTTCGTGCGATTGCTTTCGGCGGGGTCGAGCCGGTGAAGGTCTGCCGATCTGCACCAGGATGCGACAAGTGCCGACCTGGCCGCAGCGTTCGAGCCGATCGCCTCTTGGATTAAGTTGGCATGCCGCGCAAATGCTGATGCACTCATCGGCTCCTCCCAGAGCGTTAGTATTCTCGTCGGCAGTGTGTTGCCGACGACAACTTATCGAGATCGATGTCCGCGTGTCCGCTCCCTAGCGCACGGACCAGGTTGGTATTCCTGCTCCATTTTCGGCGCGGGACAATTAGACGTTGGTTCTACTTCCGAACCTAACTTGCGCAGCACCTGCATATGAGACGCGCTCCAACACTTTATGAAGTGGTCACTGTCTCCCGAGATCGGAGTTCTTCTAAAGCACCATCGGTTCGGGAAGCGGCTCGCCAGCCTTGTTTACAATCGTGGACCCGTAGGGCTCCCGTGACGTGATGGCGATGCGGTCGTTTGGTAGCGGCCGGGCCAGGTGTCTGGCTTCCTCCCAGTGTGCGCGCATCCAGATTTCAATCTCCTCAGCAGTCTGCAGAAGGACCGGCATCGCCTTCTCGTGCACATTCCGGACGATGTCGTTCGGCTCCGTTGTCAGAATTGCGTAGAGATCATCAGTCGTCAGCCCATCCTTGACCTTGCGGACGCTCTTCCATTGTCTCACCCAGAGGCCAGCGAAGAACATGACCGCCTTGTCGGGTCTTGCAGAAAACCACGCGTTTGGTGTCCTGCCGCCTTCTTCCTTGCTTGCCGGGTCTGGCTCAGCAAAGGCCGTCACGGGCACGAGACATCGGTGTTCAAGGCCGAACCATCGTTTCCAATGGGGCAAAGTCAAGTTGCGAATGTTGGTAACGCCGCCGTCCGGCTCCATCCGTAGGAGTTCGTCCATGTCCACTGGAAGGCCCTTATTTCGAAGCTTTTCAGCGCGGGTTTCGGCTGCCTTCCTCTGCAAGTAGCTCGGAGAGGGCAGGCCCCATCGGCAGTTCGCGAGCTGCTTCCTACCGTCGGAGGTGTTTCGGATGACGGGTGCCCATTGATCCGGGTTGATCTGATAGGCGGGCATCAGGTTGATCAGGCTCTCAACGTCCTGCGCCCATTTGTTGACCCAGTCGCGATCATCCATGCGGTAGAGATTACACATGCGCTAGTCGCCTCCCTTTTCTGGGACCGAAGGTCAGCCATTTGGCTCGGACTTTCAAGGCACCACGAAGCGGCTAGGCGTCGAAACGAAGTTGTGTCGGACAAAGGTCCGGTCATTAAGGCGCCGAACTCAGCGAAACGGAACGACCAATGGAGGAACAGCGCGGAGGTACCGGCGCGGTTTGCTGCAAGTATCCACATTTGCATGGCTGCATTGCACAAAAAATGTTTTCCAATTGGTCAAAAAACGATCATAACGGTGACAGCTGATGCATATAGCGGCTTCTCCTCCCAGTTCCGCGCAGCAGCTGTTCCCCTCTGGAGGTTTTCGACCTTCACAACTTATGGGCCACGGTATTTTTGCGTGGCCCCTTTTTTTCTTTTCGATTTGATGAGCGCGATGAAACTCCACTCGAGGGAGGCGTCAGGGCCTTTCCAGCCTGCGTAGCGAGAGGGGGCCAAATTCGTTCAGCGTCCGCATTGTGGTTGGATGCGCGCTGCTTACACATGACTGACTATAAGTCGATCTGCCGCTGAAAGCATCCCTTAGCTGGCTAAGCTCCATCAATCGGCATTGGTGAACGATGGAAACAGCAACCAATCTCAAAAGAGACATCGAGATCGCACTAGGCGAGGGCTCGCTCTACCCTTCGCCTGTAGTGAAACGAAGTGCCCACAGACGCCGCGACCGTGGTGTGGACGATGAGCAGGGCGCTAGACGATTTTAAATCGATTTTAAAAAATCGAGCGAAAAAACTAATCGATTTTAATTTTATTACTAAACATTTCATGTTGCGGAGCGAAAGAAACCAAGTCCTAAATGGCGCCCGAAACGTGCCGTATGGAGGAATTTGGATGACTTTTTCGTTTCCGCTTACTGAGAAGCGTAATGTTGTGGAATTGCTGAAACACCTTGCCCAGCATAAGCTTAGCTACCCGGGGAACTGCGTTGTGACGGTGAAACCGCACGTCGCCCACGTACAGTCGATGAATTCGTTCGCGTTGGGTACGGCTCGTACCGCGTGGTAGCGCCGCGGGGGCGAAACTGATTTTCAAGCCGCTGCCCATCATAGACGCAGGGCCAGCTGTTCAACGCACGTGTCGGCCAGATGCTCGAGCGAGGAGATTGTCACGCCGAGCAGCCGTATTCCCTTCCTGATAGGAAAGACGGCTCCCAGCAGCACGCAAATGGATTCCTCGATTTCCTCTTTCGATCGGAAACCATGGCCAATCGTCCTTGCGCGGGTGATCTGCATGAAGTCGGCGTACTTAACCTTGAGCGTCACGGTCTTGCCGGTAATCCGATTTGCCTCGCAGTAGTGCCAGACCTTCGCAATCAGGGGCTTCAATCCTTCCAGGGCAGGCTCGTAAGTGTGAATATCCACAGTGAACGTGTCTTCCGCTCCGATAGATTTTCGGACCCTATTTGGCTTTACCTGACGATCATCGATCCCACGCGCGATGCCGTAAAAATACGGCCCGGACTTGCCGAAATGCCGAACCAGAAACTCGAGATCCCTCTCTCTTAGATCGGCTCCAGTTTCGATACCGAAACGATGCATCTTCTCCGCAGTCGCTGGGCCGATGCCGTGAAACTTCTCGACAGGGAGCGCAGCCACAAAGGCTGGTCCATTCTTCGGCGTAATGACGGCCTGGCCATTTGGTTTGTTGAGGTCGCTCGCCATTTTGGCCAGGAACTTGTTGTAGGAGATTCCTGCAGATGAGTTGAGGTTGGTCATCGCCTTGATCTTGGCCCTGATTTCAAGCGCTATCTCCGTCGCGATCTCCATGCCCTTCAGGTTCTCCGTAACATCGAGATAGGCCTCGTCGAGCGACAGCGGTTCGATCATTGGGGTGTATTCGGCAAAGATTTCCCTGATCTGAGCTGAAACAGCCTTGTAGACGTCAAAGCGCGGCTTCACGAAGATCAGGTTGGGGCATTTGCGCTTTGCCGTCACTGAAGGCATTGCCGAATGGACGCCGAACTTACGCGCCTCGTAACTGGCGGCCGCCACCACGCCGCGCGCCTCCGAACCGCCGACTGCGACCGGTCGTCCACGAAGCTCCGGGTTATCGCGCTGCTCGACGGACGCGTAGAAGGCGTCCATGTCGATATGGACGATCTTGCGGTGGCGCTCGATTGATAGATTTGCGGCGGGATCATTCATCGAGTGTTTCCATAACAGGAGCTAAACAGGGAAACCGAGCCTGACAACGGTCGACGCCATCCGCGCCGTTCAGTCGCAAACAGCCAACAGTCAGCCGCCGTCGAAGTTGCCGGAAAGGACAGGCTGGCCCCGCACTGTCTGACAAGGGCCTTCCAGCCGAGAGTGGTCGCTCGCTGACAGACATCGCATGCGATAACGATGATGGCTCCTCGATAGTCACGCAGAGTCGGCTCACAGCAGGAATTTTTTCTCATCCGAAAGATATTGTACGCCCTGTGGACCGCTCTTTGCTAGCACCTTGAATTCCCTCAGGGATCGAAGCCCTGCGCCGCTGTGGATGGACTGTTGGTTCACTATCCACCCGAAAAGCGCCCCGTTGACTCACATTCCAGAAAGGAACAAAGGTAGAACATACTCGCTTTTGAACGAGATGGAACCCTTGAATTGACGAAGGCCACAGAATGGCGCAGCCAGGCGCAAACCCTGTCATCACCGAGCTTACGGAGCCTATCGCGCGCCTTGAAGGTGTCCTTGTTCGCCGCAATCAGGTTCTGGCCTTCGATGTTCGCGAGATCCATGAACATCTGCCGGGAGGCGGGCTGTCTTTCGGAGCCGTGCATGAGTTCGCCGGTGGTGGATCGGGAACCGTCGACGGCGCGGCAGCCGCTTTGTTTGCCGCTGGGATAGCAGCGCGTACCAAGGGCCGGACCTCTTCTTTCCGGCTTTGGCTCAGGCTGGCCTTCAGCCGGACGGCGTCGTCTTCGTCGGGGCCGACAAGGAGGAAGACGTGCTTGCTTCCATGGAGGAGGCCCTATCGTTCGGCGGTCTCGGAGCGGTCGTCGCCGAACTTGTCCGATTGCCGATGACAGCCTCCCGCAGGCTGCAGCTTGCCGCCGAAAAAACGGGAACCATGGGTCTGGTCGTTCGATGCTGGCGGCGACAGACGGAGGCCTCCGACTTCGGCCAACCGTCCGCGGCAACGACCAGGTGGCGTGTGAGCGTCGTGCCGTCGGAGGAGCTTCCGTTTGGGGTGTGGGAAGGCCAAGATGGTTTCTGGAACTGATGCGGGTGAAAGCGGCTGAGTGCGCTGAGTTTTTCGTAGGAGCGTGTGATGTCCAGGGTAGTATCCATCTATCTGCCGGAGTTGGCGACGGATCGAATACGTCGCAACGACCCTTCTATTCCCGTTGAGCAACCCGTTGCCGTAATCGCAAAGAGCGGCCCAAAGCGATGGGTCTCGGCGGCCGACGCTGCAGCAAAGAAAGCGGGAGTCCGTGTTGGGATGGCGGCGGCAAAAGCCCAGGCCATATTCAGGGGCTTGATGCTGATCGACGCCGATCCGGCGGCCGACGCAGCAGCTCTCGCAAGGATCACGCTTTGGGCACTCAGCCAGTATTCTCCAATCGTCGCTGTTGATGAGCCCGATGGCATTGTTATGGACACGGAAGGTGCTGACCATCTTCAGGGTGGGGAGCTGCCGATGTTGACCGGAATAGCCAACCGGTTCCATGGGAAAGGACTGACAGCGCGGGTTGCTGTGGCCGACACGTGGGGAGCGGCACACGCTTGTGCTCGCGCGATCCGAACGGGGACGGTCATAGTTCCGATTGGACAGACGGTCGGGGCCGTCGAACACCTTCCTCTTTCATTGCTCAGGCTTCCGGCCAAGATCGTTAGCGATCTCAATATTCTCGGTTTCAAGTCAATTGGGGAGTTATCAGCAACGCCCCGAGCACCGCTGACCCTTCGCTTCGGTCCGGAACTTGGACGTCGCCTGGATCAGATTTTTGGTCGGGTCGCCGAGCCGATTGATCCGATCCGGGTACCGGAGCTGATAGAGGTCAGCAGGGTCTTTGCCGAGCCAATCGGTGCCGCAGAAACCATTAACAAATATGTTGCTCGGCTCGTTGTGCAGCTCGTCGCCGAACTGGAGCGCAAGGGTCTTGGCGTGCGGCGAACGGATCTCATCGTTGAGAAAGTTGACGGTACACGCCAGGCAATCCGTGCAGGAACCGCCAAACCTGCTCGCGACGTTGCCTGGCTGTCGAAGCTCTTTCGAGATCGTACTGAAAAAATCGAACCGGGGTTCGGAATCGAGAAGATGACATTGGCGGCGGTTATGACACAGCCGCTTGAGCAGGAGCAGCGATCCTCTGACCTGATAGAGGAGCAGGACGATGACATCACGCCGCTGATCGACGTGTTTGGCAATAGAGGGCAACGGGTCTACCGGGTCGTGCCGGTCGCCTCAGATGTTCCCGAGCGCAGTGTACTGCGGATCGCGGCTGCCGCTCCCGATGTCGCGGAAACGTGGGCGCACCACTGGCCCCGGCCTGTGCGATTGCTCGCCCGCCCAGAGCAGATCGAAGCGATCGCACTCCTGCCTGATCATCCGCCTGCGAGTATCACTTGGCGTGGCAAACGACGAAAGGTCAAACGCGCTGATGGTCCTGAACGCGTTTTCGGCGAGTGGTGGAAGCGCGACAGTGAACTAGAGGCAGTGCGAGACTACTTTGTCGTCGAGGACGAAGGTGGCGAGCGTTTTTGGGTATTCAGGTCGGGTGACGGGGTCGACTCCGAGACAGGATCCCATCAATGGTTCATGCACGGAATATTCGGATGAGATACGCCGAGCTCCAAGTCACGACCCATTTCAGTTTCCTGCGTGGCGCAAGCAGCGCCGACGAGCTGTTTGCCACCGCAAAGGCACTTGGCATCGAGGCGATCGGCGTTGCTGACCGCAACAGCCTTGCCGGGATTGTCCGGGCACTCGAGGCATCGCGCGCGACAGGCGTGCGCCTTGCTGTCGGATGTCGGCTCGATCTGCAGGACGGGATGTCGATCCTTGTCTATCCAACCAATCGCAACGCGTATTCGCGGCTGACCAGGCTGCTCACACTTGGCAAGAGCCGGGGCGGAAAGGGCAAGTGCATCCTGGGGATCGATGATGTCGTTGCTTATTCAGAAGGACTTTTGGCCATCCTGTTACCCGATCTGCCGGACGCGAACTGCGCTGCCCAGCTTCGCAAGGTGGCAGAGGTATTCGGCAATCGGGCCTATGTGTCTCTCTGCCTGAGGCGCCGACCGAACGACCAGAAGCGGCTTCACGAGATTTCGAAGATGGCTGCGCGTCACCGTGTGAAAACCGTCGTCACCAATGATGTCCTGTTCCACGAGCCCGGCCGCCGCCAGTTGCAGGATGTCGTCACTTGCATTCGCAAAAACACTAGGATCGATGAGGTCGGCTTCGAGCGCGAACGGCATGCCGACAGATACCTCAAGCCGCCCGAGGAGATGGAGCGCCTGTTCCCACGCTACCGCGAGGCGCTGGCGCGGACGATGGAGATTGTCGAACGCTGCGGGTTTTCTCTTGAAGAGCTGAGCTACCAATATCCCGAAGAAGCGGTCGTAATGGGCATGGACGCGCAGCAGTCGCTCGAGCATTACGTCCGCGAATGCATCCCAATCCGATATCCGGAAGGCTTGCCCCAGAAGGTCCTCAGGGCCATAAAACACGAACTGGACCTGATCCGCACGATGAAGTACGCGCCGTACTTTCTGACAGTGTTCAGCATCGTTCGTTTCGCGCGCTCAAAGGGTATTCTTTGCCAGGGCAGGGGATCGGCGGCAAATTCGGCCGTCTGCTACATTCTGGGGATCACCTCGATCGATCCCGAGACCAACGATCTCCTGTTCGAGCGTTTTGTGAGCCAGGAGCGCGACGAACCGCCAGATATCGACGTCGACTTCGAACACGAGCGCCGCGAGGAGATCATCCAGTGGATTTACACGACCTACGGTCACGACAAGGCGGCCCTCTGTTCGACCGTAACGCGGTACCGAGCCAAGGGCGCAATCCGCGACGTCGGCAAGGCGCTCGGGTTGCCGGAGGATATCATCAAGGCGCTATCGGCAGGCATGTGGTCTTGGTCGGATGAATTGGCAAGCGACCGGAGCCTGCGGGAACAGGGCCTTAATCCTGAGGACCGGCGGCTTGCTCTGACGCTCAAGCTCGCCCAGCAACTGATGGGCGCGCCCCGTCATCTCGGTCAGCATCCGGGCGGCTTCGTGCTGACCCATGACCGACTCGACGATCTCGTTCCCATCGAGCCGGCATCCATGGCCGACCGTCAGGTGATCGAATGGGACAAGGACGACATCGAGGCTCTAAAGTTCATGAAAGTCGATGTTCTGGCGCTCGGCATGTTGACCTGCATGTCCAAGGCCTTCGATCTGCTTCGCGAGCACAAAGGCGAGGACCTCGACCTCGCGGGAATCCCCCAGGAAGACAAGGCCACCTATGCGATGATCCGCAAGGCGGACACACTCGGAACATTCCAGATCGAGTCACGTGCACAGATGGCCATGCTTCCGCGCATGAAGCCGAGGACCTTCTACGATCTTGTCATCCAAGTGGCTATCGTCCGCCCGGGTCCGATTCAGGGCGACATGGTCCATCCCTTCCTCCGACGCCGGGAGGGCAAGGAGCCTGTCGAGTACCCGACACCGGAACTGGAAGCCGTTCTTGGAAAGACGCTGGGGGTGCCACTCTTCCAGGAGTCAGCCATGAAGGTGGCGATGGTCTGCGCTGGCTTTACCGGCGGCGAAGCCGACCAGCTTCGCAAGTCGATGGCGACATTCAAGTTCACCGGCGGCGTCAGTCGCTTCAAGGAGAAGCTGGTCTCGGGGATGATCAAGAACGGATACTCGGCCGAGTTTGCGGAGAAGACGTTCAGCCAGCTCGAAGGATTCGGTTCATACGGCTTCCCGGAAAGCCATGCTGCCTCCTTCGCGCTGATCGCCTATGCCTCGAACTATGTGAAGCGCCATTTCCCCGACGTCTTCTGCACCGCTCTGCTGAACTCGCAGCCGATGGGCTTCTACGCGCCTGCCCAGATCGTCCAGGATGCGCGTGCCCATGGAATTGAAGTCCGGCCCGTCTGCATCAACCAGTCGCGCTGGGATTGTACGCTCGAGCGTATCGAAAGAACCAATCGCCACGCGGTCCGCCTCGGAATGCGCTTGGTGAAGGGACTGGCCGTAGCCGATTCTGCCCGGATCGTCGCCGCCAGGATGAACGCATCCTTCGAAACGGTCGACGATGTCTGGCGGCGATCGCATGTCCCAACGGAAGCGCTTGTACAACTTGCCGAAGCCGATGCCTTCCTGCCGTCGCTGAAGCTCCAGCGCCGGGATGCGATCTGGGCCATCAAGGCCCTGCGTGACGAACCTCTTCCTCTGTTCGCCGCCGCTTCCGAACGTGAAGCACGTGCGATCCCCGAGCAGCAGGAGCCTGAGGTCGCACTCCGACAGATGACCGCGGGTCATAACGTTGTCGCAGATTACAGTCATGTCGGACTAACACTGCGCGACCATCCGATTGCCTTCCTCAGAAAGGAGCTGGCGGCACGCCGCATCGTCACTTGTGCCGAAGCCATGAACGCTCGTGACGGTCGATGGTTGATGACGGCAGGTCTCGTCCTTGTAAGACAAAAGCCTGGCTCGGCGAAAGGCGTGATGTTCATCACCATCGAGGATGAGACTGGGCCGGCCAATCTCGTCGTCTGGCCAAGCCTGTTCGAACGCCGGCGTCGGGTCGTCCTCGGATCGTCGATGATGGCGATAAACGGCCGCGTTCAGCGCGAGGGAGAGGTCGCACATCTTGTCGCGCAGCAGCTTTTCGACCTGTCCGGTGAATTAGGCGAGCTGACTGATCGCGATCTGGACTTCAAGTTGCCGACAGGTAGGGGCGATGAATTTGCGCATGGTTCGCCAGGCAGCCCGGACTCACGTGATGGGGCGGCGGCCAAGCCGAGGGACATTTTCGTCCCGGACCTGCATATCGATACCTTGAGGGTGAAGGCGAGGAACTTTCATTGATGGCATGGCAGCGGGTTCGCGTGTCGCCACTCACGCAGGTAGACCCGCAAGCCTCAATCCTTGGCGTAGCCGATCAACGTCCTTTTCTTCTCTGAGGTATGAGACATCTACAAGCCAGTTTACATAATCAACCGGACCCGCGGTCGCATCTCCGCACCATCGCCTGCTGACAGCATCGAGGAAGACCCGGCCGCATTTCTCTGCATCCTCGATCCGGTTGAGGTGAGCGTAGGCGGCCGCGCGCCACGCCATGTCTCGCGGCTCCCTTTCCGGCGTGGCGAATGTTCGCTGTTCGAGAAGGACGGCCGCCTCGCCGTATCGCTCCGTTTGGAAGAGGAGGCGGGATTTATAATAGTTGTACCAACTGGGATATAACGGGTTCAGTCGATACGCGATCTCCGCACCGGCCAAGCCCTCCTCAGCCCGCCCAATCGCTCCTTGCATCCATGCCCACATTATCAGGATGGTAGCATCGTTGGGGTTCATCGACTTCGCCAGGCCAAGATGATGTTCAGCTCGTTTGAAGTCTCGCCACGTCAAGCAAATGTATCCCAGTGTGGACTGAACCCGTGGATCGCTCGGATCGAGGGCAAACGCCATCTCGGCTGAACGCAGTGCTTTGATCCTGTTCTCATCCTCTTGTCTTGGAATGCCAATAGCACCGTCCGACGCGCGGTTGAGGTATATGTAGGCGAGGCCTGTATGGGCTCTGGCAAAAGTCGGATCAGTTTTAGCGGCACGCTCAAAAAGCGCCTCCGCGCGTTCCTGCGCTCCTGGCCTGAAGTCGTCAGAGAGGCGGTTGCCCTGCAGAAAGAGATCATATGCCCGCATGTCTTCCGGGCGACGGCGTCGTGACGTCAATTCGTTGTCGTCTATGACGCGTTGTGCGACCATGGCGACGATGCTCTGCGCAATCTCCTCCTGAGTGGAAAAAATATCGTCAAGGGATCGGTCATATCGATCCGCCCATAGGTGCGTCCCGCTCGCTGTCTCGACGAGCTGGACCGTAATTCGAACACGGTTACCAGCGCGCCTTACACTCCCCTCTACGACATAGCCCGCGCTGAGCGTCCTGCCGACCTCGCGCAAATCGAGCATTCGGCCGCGTAGCGCAAATGACGAGGTTCTCGCTATCACCATAAGCTCGCTGAAGCGTGCCAATTCCGTGATGATGTCTTCAGTTATTCCGTCGCTGAAGTAAGCCTGCTCCGGATCACCGGACATGTTCTCAAATGGAAGTACGGCAATGGCAGGCCCGGTCGATTTTGGAGTTTCGGGTGAAGCGTAGGCAGACCCGCTGAGTGGCAAATGGTATGCCTTGATCGGCCGCGCGATGTTCTTGAGGTGCTGCTCACCAGCGTAGTCGAAATTCGCGTCAACCTTTCCAGCGAGCTGTTCGTAGGCTGCCCCCGAAATCAGAAGATCACCCGGCTGGCACAACTGCTCCAGTCGGGCCGCAACGTTGACACCATCCCCGAGCAGGTCGTCACCGTCCACCACGACATCACCGAGATTGATGCCTATGCGAAGGATGATCCTGTTTGCGGAACCGGCCGGCTCCTGTTCATTCGCCAGTGTGTTCTGGATCGCGATTGCGCACGAGACAGCCTCAACCACCGAGCTGAACTCGGCGATCAGCCCATCGCCCATCAATTTGACCAGCCGGCCGGCATGTCTTGCAATCAGTGGACGAAACACCGAGGTCTGTAAATTTATCAGAACCGCAAGCGTATTGCGTTCATCGGCTTCGACAAGTCGTGAAAAACCGACGACATCGGCAACTAGGATTGCGGCTAGCCTTCGCTCCAAAGCTTCCCCTCCATTCCCCCGACAGTCGGCCCTGTCAGCTCCCGGCCGGATACCCGCATAGAAAAGCACAGGTCCAAGGCCGGGTTAAGCGAGAATTCCGATGCCGCTCGTTCGTGGCTAACGAGACTCATATTACGCCGAATGCTGCGACAATGCGCTTTTCGTTCCGCGAAGAAGCAGCGTCCCGGGTCACCGCGTTGACCCCATCAGTGGCGCAACGCTACGCGCGGCCTGGTAAGGTCATGGAGGCTATCGTCAGAATTTTCTCTATAGATCCACTCGGGAGGATCGATCGGGACTTCGGCCATGGCCGCCGGTCGTGCAATGCAGGATTTGCAAAGCTCACCAATCCCAGACGCTGGGCTGAGCCTGCGTTAGGCATTTCTAAATAGAAGGCGACTAATGTATCCGCATGCGCGGCTTACTCTTCCTGTTCGGTATCCTGGCTTGCTCGTGGGCGATAGATCGGATCGCATTCGGGGGGCAATACAGTCATGCAGCTTGGCGTGAAGCGACAGACCAGGCCAATTTCTTTCGCCATCGCGTTGAATATTCGATTAAGGGCATCATACCCCTCTCTCGACGTTGATCGCCCCGAACCTGCCCGTAGCACCCGCGACGGGGTCGTTTACCTCCTTTGAGTTCATCGAAGCGAACTTCAGTTCAGTTCGCGCGAACTCACGTGGAGGTTGATTAGTGCACTAACGCCCTATCTCAGTCATTGGATTGCATACGGAGAGCAATGACCGTGATTGTCGAAAAAGAACTCATTTCCAGAATTACATGGCGACTAATGCCGTTTCTCGGCATCCTCTACCTAATCGCATACATCGACCGCCAGAATGTCAGTTTCGCCAAGCTAGACATGGTCGACGCCCTCGGCATGAGTGAATACGCCTACGGTCTTGGCGCCTCGCTGTTTTTCATCGGCTATTTCATATTTGAAGTACCAAGCAATCTTCTATTGGACCGGTTTGGGGCCAGCAAATGGTTCGCGCGAATCCTGGTGTCGTGGGGTGCAGTTACGATAGCGCTCGCCTACACGCAGAATGCGACGATGTTCTACATCCTCCGTTTTTTGCTGGGCGCATGCGAAGCGGGCTTCTTTCCCGGTGTCCTGTATCTGCTGACTCTCTGGTATCCGTCCGCCTATCGCGGAAGGATGGTCGGCTTGTTCATGATTTTCAGCGCTCTCGCGAATGCCGTCGGCGCGCCACTGGGCGGTATGTTGCTCGATCTGGATGGTCTCTATGGTCATGCAGGCTGGCAGTGGGTCTTCCTGGTGACGGGAATTCCCGCTGTTATCGCGGGCTTCGTTACATTGATCTACCTCTCAGATCGGCCTGAAAGTGCGACGTTTCTGAATTCCGAGGAAAAGACCTGGCTGAAGGACCGCCTTGCTTTGGAGAACGCTGGCATGGAGGCGACCGCCAGCGATGGCTTCAAGGCGCTCGTCAATCCGCGGGTTCTCTTGATGGCGATCTGCTATATCGGGTTTCCCCTAGCGGCATACGGTCTCAGCTATTGGCTTCCGACCATCGTCAAGAGCTTTGGGGTCGGCAATACGGCCAACGGCTTTCTCAACATCATCCCATGGGTGCTGGTTGCAATCGCGCTCTATGCGGTCCCGTCAGCCGCAGACAGAGCCTCGTCGAAGATGCCCTATATCGTGGTACCAGCGGTTGTCGGCGCCGTTTGCCTGGTTCTGTCCGCCGTGATTCCGAACCATCTGCTTCAGTTTGCCTTTCTCTGTGTTGCGGCAGCGGGCATCTTTGCCGGGCAACCTGTTTTTTGGAGCCTACCGTCACGATTCCTTCGAGGGGCGGGTGCAGCCGCAGGTCTGGCGGCAATCAATTCTGTCGGAAACCTGGGCGGATTTATCGCGCAGAACGTCGTACCGTGGATAAAGGATTCGACCGGCAGCACCATTGCCCCGATGTTCTTCCTCGCGGCCTGCCTGGCTGCTGCAGCAATTCTGGTACTGGTCGTTGGTCGTATGGTCGGACGCACGCCGACGTCGAGTGAAAGCGGAAAAGCCAAAGTGAACGTGTAGTTGCCCCGTGGACCTCTGTTCAAAGGAAAGCGGGCATGGTGACGACGAGGCGGGTTCGGGAGGAAGGAGCCCGACAAGAAGAATCATAGGTAAGTACTATTTACGCTATTTTTCTGCACGCCAGACGCATATGGAATTTTATATGCTACATTATTTTATCAATACTTTAACTAAACTCTATTCAAACTGATTTTCATTGAAGCGGATAAAGACTCGAATGTTTGTATTGTCAGTAATTGACCGTGATGATCAACGTGATCTTCTGGTGGCAAACCTCCACCTTAGAGGAAGGTATCTCTATGCCGACGCCTGCGGCGCCAGATATCGCTTTCGAATTCAGGACGTGATCAACCTTTCTCCAGTCAATGACCACATGATTTTTCCACCTATTTCTGCCGCTAGAAGCGCCGGTCTAAACTAGCGCCGCCTGCGACGGTTGTGTTCGAAGGGCAGGTGAATCGCCGTACGCATTGGGTCGTCAAGACTTTCGCACGTGACCTACTGGCGAAGGATTCGAGATAAATCGATCCGCATGCCCGCGCGGCCGAGTTCGTTTTCACCGGGTGGTTCGGAAGAGCTCGATGAGGCGCTTTCGGGCTTTCCTGGGTACCTCCCATTTGGATCGTCCAGTTCGCCTTGACCTGCGATCGATCCACTGGGATCTTCGGCCTGAAATACGCTTTGAGCCTCGAACTCGCCCGTTTTCCACGCATCGATGGCATCCTCGAACACTTGCGGGAAAACTTCAGCGCTTTCGGGGTTTCCGTACCATTTGCTGACAATGCGAAGAATCTTTGCGAACATTCTCGTTCCCAGGCGCAGGTTCACGCACGGATCGACAAGACCTGACGTCACTTCCGAAATGTCTTTTACGCCAACACCTGCAGGAAATTGCGTGAGGCCGACGCGCACGACTGAATGTCCGACATTCTGCTTGACGATTTCCATTGCTTCCTCGGGTGTTCCAGCCTTCGGCACGAGGACCAATCGCCCTCCCGCTCTCACGGTGACAGCAAGGGGATCGGAAGAGCCTGCGGCTTTGACGAACTGCTCGACGATCGCCGGCTTCAAGGAGGGATCGGCACATTTTGTTATGAGGGCAGGATCAAGCATGAAGGGCTCCCGGAACTATGTGTTGACAGAGAAGACAAGCGGCTTGTCGAAGAGACGCGACCAAGCCTCGACACTGGCACGCTGGATGGGCACGATAGACGTGCTGCCTGTCCACCAGCCGTTCCCAACGGCGACGATGATATCAGGGTCGTAAAGCATGGACTGAACGACCGGCCAGACAATGAGTTGCTCGTAGCAAATCACCGGCGCAACTCGTTTGCCTGCGATCTCGGCGACGGGATTGGAGAAGAAATACGCACGTGCGCCGCCGCTGCCATCAATCAGTGACTGCCAGGGCTGCCACATCGAACCGGGGACCGGCATACGCTCGCGGTAGATTATTCGCGCCCCGAACTCCGAAAGTTCCAAGAGCACATTGTCGTAACCGATCTCGTCGACCACGGATGCGCCTGCGACGACCGTCAACCCGCTTGCCCGCAATTCACGCAGCCATAGCCGTTCGACCGTTGGTGTCCAGAAGCCGATCGCACTCTCTGGCAACACAACCACGGCGCCTTTGCCGCGCCTTGCCGCCCGCGCCGTTGCAACAAGGCCACGCTGCCGTTCGAGATTGCTGGTTCGGCCGAGCGACGCTCCAAGTGTGAGCTCGACACCATACCACGAAGAGGGTAGGTGCTGCGTCGTCCACTGTGCGGCGGACCAGAGCCACAAGCCAATAATGGCTATGGCTGCAGCCGGCCGAAGCCTGGTCGTCATGATCAAGAGGCCGGCTGCCATTGTGCCAAGACCGACCCACCCCCAGCCGGGAAACAGAACTCCGGCGGCGGTGATCGGGTGAGCCCAGCCCAAAATTCCAAAGGGCGGCACTGCCATCAAAAACATGACCAAGAGATAACGGATTGCAAGACGCCATCCCGATCTCTCGGTCCACAGGACGGCGTGGACGCTGACGAAGGCCGCCGACGCTATCAACCAGAGCAACAGACCGGACAAGAGATTTGAACCATAGAAGGCGACTGCGCCATGCGGCAAACCTCGAGATGCCGCAAGAAAATAGGTCGCCGATGCCATGGCGGCACTTGGCCGGTTGCGCGCCACGGACCAGATAAACGGAAAGGCGGCAGACACAGGAAGGGCGAGGGGATTTCCGCACCAACCGATCCAGCCAGCCGCTAGTGCCGCGCCCAACAGGACACTGTTGCGGACCAGTTCACGGCGCATAGGTGAGGACCGCCTTTGCCAGGCCGAGCACCCCGGAGGCAGGCACTGGACCAAAGTAGCGAGAGTCGAAGGAGCCGATGAAACCAGAGTGAAGAAACACGTAGCCCGTCGGTACCGTTCCTCCGCTGAATCGCCTCAAGCTCCGACCTTTGCCGTCCAGCTGGGCCGGTGCGGAATGCGGCAATGCAAGACCGTCGATCCTAACCAAGCGGTCAATTTCGATCCTTTGTGATGACATCGCAACGATGGTTTTGATGAGCGGCGCATAGCCACCGGGACAGATCCCCGATCGAAGGTAACCGCGGTCAAACGCTTCTCGCATGGTGGGCGTCGGCGGCGGACAGACAAAGACCAGATCGCCAATCTTGTAGGGTCCTTCCGGCATTTGAATTCGCCAGATCCCGAGAGGTTCGCTCGGCGTTAGATTGATCCGATACCCAAGCGCGCCTCCGGTCACGATGAGAGCTAAGAGAGCTGCGACAAGTGCGACAGGCAGACTCACGCGACGCCAAATTCGCGATGTTTGCCGGCGCTGATCGTGCAAAAAGGTCATTTCAGTGAAAGCCCCTTCCTGATCGTTTGCCGCAAGGCCTCGGAGTGCTTCAGAGAGGATGTCGATCGCTCTTGGGCGGACAATTGCTGAGCCGCGCGCAGAAAATTCCAGGCCGTCTTCATTTCTGCCTTCTGCAGAGAGTTCATCCCGGTCGTGAGGGATCGATAGGTTTGCCCGCTCGAGTCCCTTGCCGAAATCCCTAGGAAAGTCCGTTCCCCGAAGCGCTCCGCAACAGCCTTTGCAAACCCCTCAAGCTCCAGCCTCACCCTCTCGTCGGCGAGCCCGTGCTCAAGGACTGCGTGCAAGTCACTGCGGTCGATCGAATCGCGAACCTGCTCGAGCGCCGATCTGGCGTTCGGAGAAAGAGCGGGAATATTGATCGCGCTCTTCTGGCGGGCGGCGCACTCCTCTGTCTCATACTCTCGTTTTGCATTGGCGCGAATTTCAAGATAGCGGCCCAGACTGCGCGCCAGCGCAGTGACATTGACGACCGCCGTGTCCCGATCTTGCTCGTCGGATTTGCTGGCGAACAAACCCGTCTTGCCTTTGAGGGCACCGAAGCTACTCGGCTCGTCGGCGATCTTGAGCAGTGTCGCTGACGCCCTCGTCCGGTCAGCCAGCATCGCAGCGACATCGATGGCCTTGAATGCGGCCTCAGGTTGGGCATAGACGAGGTGGAACCGAACGAAGACATCTTCCCATAGCTTTTTTAAACCCGGGTCGGCCGCGAGCCTGTCCTCGACGACCTGCCCGATCGATCTCGAAAAAGTGGTGATCCCGGAAACCATGGGCTCTGCCTCCTTGATTGCGTGGTATTTCATCGCCGGCCCGACCAGGCCGAGTCGGGATCCGACAGCGGCCAAACGCGACGCGAGCGTGATGAGGTTGTGCTTCTGCCTGACTGTCCAAGCGAGCCGGTCACGAACAAGCGTTCGGGCGACATTGACGGCATGAAGACCGCGTGCGTCAGCAAAGCGGAGCGCCTGTCGGTAGGGGCTGCCTTGCGCATAGTCGAGCGTCGTTTCCTTGACGTTCGTGCGAGACAGCAATTCGATGAGGCCTCCAGCCTTTGTGAAGGACCGGCGGCCATAATAGACGCTGAGATCCTCGCGGTGGCGGGTCATGGCGACATAGGTGAGGTGACGGTCGAGGGAAAGAGATGCCAGCAACTTGACTCGATCGACAGTAGCGCCCTGGGCTTTGTGCACTGTAGTGGCATAGCCGTAATCGACATTGTTGTAGAAGCGCTGCTCGACCGCGACCTGGCGGCGACGCTCGCCTTCGCCGATGACGGCAACGATGCGGCCGGGCCCCGCTTCAAGGACCTTGGCAAGCATGCCGTTCTTGACACCAAGTGATCCCTCATTTTTGAGGAAAACGATCTGGTCGCCGGCCGCGAAGTTGCGATCTCCATCGGCTGTCTTGAAGGTAGACCCGCCATCGATGACGCCGCGCTCAATGAGCTTGGCACGCGCCAGCTCGTTCAGCGTCCGGACATCACGACGCAAATGTGCAAGGATCAGGGAAGACCCGGCTGGATCATAGTCGCGGCTCCAATCCGCAATGAGGTTTGAGACCGCTTCAATCTTCAGCTCGGCGCTGATCATCCTTCCATTCGACTGATAGGCTTCGACCGCCTTGCCGATGTTGCCATGCGCAAGATCGCGCGAGGCGTCACGCATCCATTGTTTGCGTTGGCGATATATCGTGTCGAGTTCGGCATAGCCGATACGATTGGCAATCGCTCGGAAGGCAGCGCCCGCCTCGATCGGCTGCAACTGTTCCGGATCGCCGACGAGAACGAGTTTGGCGCCGGCTTTGGTGACTGTTTCAACGAACAGCGCCATCTGCCGCGACGAGACCATGCCCGCCTCATCGAGAACGAAAATCGTCTTGTCGTCGAGCTGATCGCGGCCCTGGCTCCAACGGAGCCCCCACGACGAAAGCGTGCGGGAGATGATGCCTGCTTCCTTCTCGAGACCTTCCGCTGCCTTGCCGGCAAGGGCACCGCCAACGACGCGATATCCGGCTGCTTCCCATGCCTGTCGAGCGGCCTTCATCATTGTGGTCTTGCCAGCACCGGCCCGACCGATCACTGCCGCGATACCTTCGCCACCGGCGACATGTTCGATTGCGCTCGTCTGTTCATCGGACAGACGATCATTGCGTGCAAAGGTCGCGCCGAGCACTGTCTTTTGAACCTTGTGCGACGATCGCTTCGACAACCAGATTGCTCGATTGACCATTTCGGCTTCAAGCCGGATCAACTCACGGGTTGTGTACTTGTCCGGGGTGCATTGACCTGTGGCGAAGTCGATCCTCTCCCGATCGAGACGCAGGGTCGCGGGGCTCTGCAGGATGCGCGCAAGAAGGCTTTGGAAAAGGACTGCGTCGTCGATATAGCGATGCAGGAATTTGGCGACATCGCGCTCATCGAAGACGCTCTTTTCCCGCGCAATCAGGTCAAGTACGACCCCCGGATTGCGCTGAATTCGTCGCGCATTCTCGGCCCGGCGCTCCTCCTGCAATTCCAGCCGCTCGAGCGAAACCTGTTCGCCCGAGCCTTCCGTCTTCCGTTCGATTGCCTTGGCGCCGACGCCGAGATGGATGGTCGGGGTCAGCTCGATACCCTGCTTTTCGAAGGAACGGCCATCGATGCGAATGTCAAGACCGGCAACTGCCAGATGCCGATTCTGGCAGGCAAACCAGCCGTCGCGAAAGACATTGAAATCATCCAGTCTTCCAGCCCAAAGCTCATAGACGATCTTGCCGCTGTCGTTGCGGAGCGGATTGCCGTCCGCTCCGAGCACGGGCACTTTCTTGGCACCGAAACCGTCTTCCGTCAGCGGCCGCAATGTGGTCATCAAATGGACATGCGGGTTGCCAGGCGCATCGTGGAAGACCCAATCGGCCACCATGCCCTTGGAGATGACATGCCTTTCCACAAAATCGCGGACAAGCTCGATATTCTGCTTAGCCGAGAGTTCGATCGGCAAGGCGATCGTCACGTCCTTGGCAAGCTGTGCGTCAGAGCGCTTCTCGAAATCCTCGACCTTGTTCCAGAAGGCTTCCGACGCAGATGAAACCGAGCGGTCGGCAATGATTTCGCGTAACCACCCCGGCGCGTCGACTGGAATGATAAACTCCTCATGAAGCAGACCCTGCTTCCGGCTGTAGTCGATCGTCCGGGCTTCCCGCTCATATTCCATCTTGGTGCAATGGCGGTAGGCAGCCGACAGCACTGCGCTGCGGCCGGACCCGCGGGCAACGATCGTGACTGAAAAATGCGGGACGGTCACTGTGAAACCAGCTCCTTCGAGCAATCGAATTCAATAAGCTCGTCAGGAGCGGCGGCCCGAGAAGGCCAAGCGCAGAGCGTCGCGTCAGCGACGTATAATTGCGCCCTTCGGATCCGCTCCTTCGGAACGGTCGGGATCATGCTCAAAGGTGTTGGCTGCGCCAACTCGCATTTCTGTCAGTAGATCATCTCGCCAATCTGCGGGACCTTCCTGCTTGAGGAAGTCGAAACCGTATGAAAGGGCGACCGGGAATGAAGAAACCGTCTGCAAGAATTCGCGAAGAAATCGTCCGTCTCCAGGAGCAGTTGAAGCAAGCCGAAACGCGGGAGGCCGAGCGCATTGGTCGCGTCGCTCTCAAGGCTGGGCTAGGCGACATGGAAATCGAGGAATCTGACCTTCAGACGGCATTCGAAGGTCTCGTCAAACGATTTTGCGGGACGAGACCCGCGTCGACAGAAAAGGACAAAGGCAGGGCAAGCAGAACCCCGCAAAGCGCGTCGAACCGCGCTGGAGCAGATCAAGTCAGCACTGGCGAGGATTGATCGGATGCAGCGCGCAAGAAACTCGCAAGCGCGGAAGAAGGATACACGCGACAAGATCGAACTCGGGGGCCTGATTGTCAAGGCGGGCCTTCGCTACGAGAAGCGCGCACTTCTTCTCGGCGCTCTGATCGATCTTAATCGCCGTCTCGGGATCGACGATGGCGAGCGAGCGCGACTGATGGCCATCGGCAACGAGGCATTCCGCCATGACAGCAAATAGGGTGGTGCTCCTTTTCATACCGATCATGTTGATGATTGGTGTTACCGTTGGCATTACTGGCATCGAGCAATGGCTGGCAACGTTCGGCAACACCGATGCGGCCAAGGCCGCGCTCAAGCATCTAGGCATTGCCGCGCCCTTCGTCGCAAGCGGAGGCGCCGGGGTGATCGTGCTCTTCGCCGCGGGCGGCTCGATCAACATCCGTTCTGCTGCCTGGGGCGTCGTTGCCGGGGCCGCCGCCACATTCCTGATGGCGCTTGCCCGCGAGGTTGTTCTCCTTTCTGTTCTTGCAAGGCAATTGCCCAGAGGCAGCAGCATGGTTGCCGATCTTGAGACTGGGACGATAGCTGGGGCGGTGACTGCACTGATGACTGGATGTTTTGCGCTGCGGGTTGCGCTTCTCGGAAATGCGGCATTCCCGCGCGCCGAGCCAAGGCGTGTTACGGGCAAACGCGCCCTCCATGGGGAGGCCGACTGGATGACGATGCAGGAGGCGACACAGCTTTTCCCGAATAGCGGGGGCATCGTGATTGGAGAGTGTTACCGCGTCGATCGTGACGACGTTGCTTCACATCCATTTCGGGTTGACGATCCTGAGACCTGGGGCGTTGGCGGCAAGTCGCCGCTGCTCTGCTTCGATGGATCTTTCGGATCTTCCCACGGCATCGCCTTTGCAGGGTCCGGTGGTTTTAAGACGACTTCAATCACCATTCCAACCGCGCTCAAATGGGGCGGAGCGCTTGTCGTGCTTGATTCATCGAACGAGGTTGCGCCTATCGTGATCGAACATCGTCGAAAGGCTGGCAGGGACATTCTTGTCCTCGATCCAAAGCACCCAGACATCGGGATCAATGTCCTCGACTGGATCGGACGTTTCGGTGGCACCAAAGAGGAAGACGTAGCCTCGGTCGCATCTTGGATCATGAGCGAAAATGGGCGAGCACAGGGCGTGCGAGATGACTTCTTTCGTGCTTCGGCACTTCAGCTCCTCACCGCAATTATTGCCGATGTCTGCCTGTCCGGCCATACGAAGAGCGAAGAACAGACCCTTCGCCAGGTACGCAGCAACTTAGCGGAACCGGAGCCGAAACTGCGCCAGCGATTGAAGGAGATTCACGACAACTCCAAATCCGATTTCGTGAAGGAGAACGTGGCCTCTTTCGTGAACATGACACCGGAAACCTTCAGCGGTGTCTATGCGAATGCAATCAAGGAGACGCATTGGCTTTCCTACCCAAACTACGCTGCGCTGGTATCCGGATCGAGCTTTATGACAGACGCGATTGCCGACGGCGACACGGACGTTTTCATCAACATCAATCTCAAGACGCTCGAAATGCATTCCGGGCTGGCGCGCGTCATCATCGGCACGTTCCTGAACGCCATCTACAATCGGGATGGCAGGATGAATACGCGCGCGCTTTTCCTTCTTGATGAAGTGGCACGCCTTGGGTACATGCGAATTCTGGAGACGGCGCGAGACGCTGGTCGCAAGTACGGCATCACCCTGATGATGATCTACCAATCGATTGGTCAGATGCGTGAAACCTACGGTGGCCGTGATGCATCAAGCAAGTGGTTTGAGAGCGCAAGTTGGCTTTCCTTTGCGGCGATTAATGATCCTGAAACGGCGGATTACATCTCACGTCGCTGCGGCATGACCACGGTAGAGATCGATCAAGTCAGCTTGACCTCCCAGTCGCGCGGATCATCGCGCACGCGATCAAAGCAACTGGCGCCGAGGCCACTGATTCAGCCGCACGAAGTTCTTTGCATGCGAGCCGACGAGCAGATCATCTTTACCACCGGCAAGCCACCGCTTCGCTGCGGCCGCGCCATCTGGTTCCGGCGTGAGGACATGCGGCAATGCGTTCGGGCGAGCCGCTTTTCAGTCTCGTCGGGCGGACCCTGAATGTGAGCTCGAACTAGCCCGCGTCGCATTGCGACATCACTGAAATGAATCAGTGAGCCGGAACCGATTCAAAACTGTCGTTGGACCCGGAATCTCCAAAGCGCGATTCTGTGTGCATGATCTCGCAACCTTACAAACTCTACATCGAGCGCACCGATCCGACCCGCAACATGGCTCGCTTTTATGCCATGTCGATTGACGCGACTCTGTTTGGTGACGTTTGCCTCACCCGTCGATGGGGACGTATAGGCGCCAAAGGACAGACAATGACCCACCATTTCGAGCGAGAGCACGATGCGGTGGTGCTCTTTCTGGATCTGATCCGGCTTAAGCGAAAGAGAGGGTACGCCACGGTCGCCAGTGGGCGTCGCTCATCCTGAAGACGACTGAAGAGCAAAGGACCTCGCGTCAGAATTCTGACTGCCAGCTTTAAGCACGACGCGCGGGAGGCATTATCCCTAATCGCGATGAAACGAGATCCGCAGCAAAGGTGCACCGGGTCGCACTCGAGACGAAAGTGAGCGCCCTAAGGGTGGTGGCTCGACTTGCACGATATCTAACTGTTCGGCCATGGCGACGGCAAGCTCTGCTCTGGCAATCTCGAGCTCGGCTACGATTTGACGACGCCCAGCAGCCCAACCTACATTGCGGAGTTCGGCGCGCAGTTCTTCGATCTGCTGTTCGATAAGATTGGCCATCGTTTCGTCTCCTGAAGTTCGTGAAGGACGACAACCGCTGCCAGTGACACGATAGATGGGGCAGGGATCGCATCAATTCCGATGACGCCGGCGAGTGGGAAGCCTATTTCAACAGGCTCCGCACAATCGGGAAAACCGCTCATTGTCGGGGAGCTGACAACCGATCAAGCTTTATTGGGCAGCTATACTCCCTCTGTTCGCAGCAAAGGCTGGAAACCGGCTCCGCCTTGTGGCGGAGCCGGGTCACTCGCTAGTCCCGGTTCGGGCGGGACCAGATGAGCTGGAGGCTTCCTCCGCCTTCGACTTCGGCGAGTGTCGCGTAAATCGGGGCAGCAAAGCTCGGGTCGTCAAGTTTGACGGAGAGGTAATCCCGGCCCTGCTCGGAGGTCTTTTGCCAAGCAGCGCCCAACTCGACATTTCCAGCATAGATGCGGAAGTGGGGGCCCTTTTCGGAGGGAGTCTCGACTCGGGAGATGCGAGCCTTGAGATTGAGGGCGAGAGTGCGGATCGAACCCGTAAATCCGTTCTCGGTGGAGGTGAAGGTGCCGATGGTTGCCATTCTAAGTTCCTTTCGTTGTTTCCGGCCGCGCCCATCGCGGCCTCGATGACAGTCACGAGTCCGTGGACGATCGGACCGCACCTATTTGGCCGAAATGAAACGGAGGGCGGCAGTCGCATGTTTGTTAGTAGGCGAGGAATGACGGCGAAACGGGAAGGAGTAAGAACACGCGACTTGCCGTTGGGGGGGATCGACCGAGGCGAAGCCGTACTAAGGTTAGGCACCTCTCATCGCGGTCGCAGACGGAGCGCCAACAATCCATGAAGGGAACGTGGGTCTGACGGCTTCGAATAAACGGTCTGTTCCAATGCCGGCTTATCGACGAAACATCACCCAACGCGTTCAGTTCCGCCGTACCGGTGCACCGGAAAAGTCGCAGATGAAAGAACACGGCAAGGACGGCTAGCAACCGTGCCAGATCCAGCAGTTAGATAGCGCTGAGACATTTCCCAAGACCGCTGAATAAGCAGCGCACTCGGAAGCGCCGCCGCTTTGTCGAGCGGTCGGTCGATTTTGGTTCCGCTTCGATTGCGCTTCGCGTCAAGTATTATTATCTTTTTATTTCAGATGTGACTTCTAATGTAAATGCAACAAGGGCCTAAAGGCCACTACAGGGCAGGGAGATCAGCCCCCGATCCGACCGGCTGGGCCGGGTTGAAAGGGCGGAGCGGGGGCGGGTGATAACATACCCCTTCGGCTTTAGCTTTCTCACTAGCAATTGTTCTTTTACCGCTCGATACTCGCTAGGACTTTCATGGCGCAGTTGGGGATCAAAGCCACACGATGCTTCCGGAAATCAACCTGCAGGGGGACGTCGACATCGCCGCGCTGTCACCACTTCTTCGCGGCATGCTTCTTTCGGTTGCCTATGCTGACGGTGAGGGTGGCATAGGATTGACGGCAACCGGCGCCATGAACCGCAAGTTCGTGCATTGGGCCGCTGTTAACTTCCTCTGGCCCGACTTTACAGCCGAAGACCTCTACAGCATGCACAAGGTGCTCAATGAACGCGACATGCCGCCGCTCTGGGTCGTGCGCGACATGACCCGTCATCTGAAGCTTCTTCGTCGGAAAAAGGATGTGCTGCTGCCAACCAGACGCGGCCGCGAGTTTCTGGTGAACCCTAACGCCTTCTTCGATCTGGTCGCCACGGATTATCTCTATTCCTACATCCACGCCACCGAACGGGAAGAGGAGGTGCAAGCGCGGTTACGCTGGTGGCGCATGTTCCTCAATCTTCTCAATATCAAGGCCAGAGAAGGTTGCACGCCAATGGAGGTTGTGAAAATCCTCTATCCAGACCTGGCGCCTTTGTCGGACACCGAAATGACCCTAGAAGCCTGGGAGTTGAAATCCGATCTTCAGTATGGCGTCTTCCAACGCTTGTGCTGGCTCGGCTTGCTCTACGAGGCACGAGAGGGGCTCACTCTTTTCCAGGACGGATCCTTCCACAAGACGCCACTTTGGCCAGCTTGCCTGCAGTTGGAATCGGATACGCAAAGCGATATCGGCGTCCATTGACGATCTCTATTCTGCTGCTGGCTGCCTAATAACGCTTTCTCTCGCCGCGCAATCACTGCAGGATCATTCATGAAATCCGTCCTCCGCCCCGGCTTGCCGTCATTTGTTCACTTCACGCCTGAACACCTCAGCTGGGGTGCGGAAACCAAGGCATTTTCTCGGCGTACTGTTCAACCGATCGATCAGTGATCGTATCGATTCATCAGGAACTGACAGGACAGCAGTATCCCTCGGCAGGTAACGCCGAATCCGCCGATTCATGTTCTCAACCGAGCCTTTTTGCCAGGGCGCAGACGGATCGCAGAACCATGCATCGGTTCCCATTCCTTGCTTCAGTCGCCGCCAGGAGACGAATTCAAATCCGCGATCAAACGTCAAACTTTGCCGGGCATGCTTGGGCAGGGGGCTGAGCACGTTGATGAGCCGCTCCATGATCGGCTTGGACTGCCGGTCGTTGTTCTTGAACAGCATGGTGAACCGGCTCGTCCGCTCAACAACCGTTGCCACATTGGCATTGCCCTGAACCCTTTCGAAGATCATGAGATCGGCTTCCCAGTGACCGAATTCCTTGCGATCGTTGATGGCTTCCGGCCGATGTTTGATCGAACGCTCATCTGGAAAGACTGGATTCTGCGGCTTGCGAGCATATCGCGGCCGGCGCTTTCTCCGCCGTTCCGGGAGAAGCCGCGCGAGTGGCTGCCGTTGTCCTTCTGGTGAATAGACATACCGGTAGATCGTCTCGTGACAGACGCTTGCCTTGGCAGCTGGTTCGATCTTCAGTCGTCCAGCAATCTGTTCCGGCGACCAGCCGGATTCCAACTTTCCGATCACTTCGTTCCGCAGATCCTCGCGACGAAAGAGCTTGCCGATCCGCCGGCGCCTGTCGCGCGCCATGTCGTTGGCGGTCATCGCCCAGTAGCCCTCGGCATCGGGGAATTCCTGATCGTGCCAGTAGTTGCGTTTGATCTCCCGGGAGATGGTCGCACGGTCCCGGCCGAGGCGTCTGGCGATCTCAGACTGGCTATACTTCCGATCCAACATCCTGGAAATCGATCGGCGTTCGTCAAAACTCAAATGGGAAAAGGTACGGATCAAACTATGGCTCCCGAAAAGCAGGCAGCTTGCGCCTTTGTTGCAGTTCGAGATAGAATGTACCCCGATACTTAGCAGAAAGTGGCATAACATGCATTATGGAACCTGACTAAGTTCGCGCTTGCGTTGGTTGGTTGTACTGCGCCGCCGCGGTGTCTTCTTCTTCGCGATCCACCGTTTCACCCGGCACACTCTCAAATCACGTCGATGTAGAAATCGGTGCCTCCCCACTGCTGCCCAGTTGGCCAGAAGATGGTGAAGACGACGATGCCTGGGCCGAGCATTTTGGTCGGCAAGTCGCAGACATGAGTACCAAAGCCCGTATCACGGGTACCCTACCGCGGCGAGCGATCTCTCGTCGACAGGGCTCTACGTCGACTTGCCGCCCTGGGGGTACCATTTGTTCGAGATGGACCGCCCTGAGGCGCCGTTGGCCATAATGGGACGGCCGAGAATTTCTTCGCCGGCTGAGGCCGTGCAGGTCCGGCAGGCGTGTATTGCCGGTAAGTCGCGCCCAAAATTCCGGCCACGTGATACTCATCTTCGCGCTATTAAGAACCCAGATAATTCTTATACTTATCAGGGAATCTTGAATTTGCGACTATTCTACTCCACTGCCGCGCCGCCAAAAGCAACGACGAGATTTTGGGATCGTCAACTTGCCGCGTAAAATGCTATAGATAGGAGGTAGTTGCCTGCTCGGAGCAGATTCCAGTGGCCCCCGAAACAACGCATGGCAGTACCTCATTGACAGCAGGCCTTCGGCTCGACGTGGTAGCCGGACTTACAGCAGCGGCGGTTGTCCTGCCCAAGGCGATGGCTTATGCCACTGTTGCCGGACTGCCGGTGAGCGTCGGCCTCTATACGGCTTTCGTTCCGATGATCGTCTATGCGTTGCTCGGAACGTCACGCGTGTTGAGCGTCAGCTCGACGACCACGCTGGCAATCCTGGCTGGAACCCAGCTTGGGACCGTCGTTCCCGATGGTGATCCCGGCAAGCTGATCACCGCCGTCGCAACGCTCACCGGACTCACCGGCGCCCTTCTGATAGCTGCCTCGGTCCTTCGCCTGGGGTTCGTGGCTAACTTCATTTCGTCGCCTGTGCTGACCGGCTTCAAAGCGGGTATAGGGTTAGTGATCGTGCTGGACCAGGTGCCGAAACTGCTCGGCGTGCATATTGCTAAGGCGGGCTTTTTCCGCGATATCGTCAGCGTGCTGCAACATGTTCCGGCAACGTCGCTGCTCACACTGACAATCGCAGCCGCGGCGCTGATCGCATTGTGGACGATGGAGCGGCTCTGGCCCCATTCACCGGCCCCGCTGGTGATTGTCGGCGCGGGCATCTTGGTTTCCTGGCTCGCCGGCCTGAATGCCCTGGGCGTTGCAACTGTGGGGTTCATCCCGCGGTCGCTCCCATCAATCACTCTTCCTAGTCCCGGCTTGATCGAGCAACTTCTGCCCGGGGCGCTCGGCATCGCGCTAATGAGCTTTACCGAAACGATTGCCGCCGGACGGGCCTTCGCGGTCCCTGCAGAGCCGTCCATCAGGCCCAACCGGGAACTTCTGGCAACGGGAGCCGCCAATCTGGCCGGAGCTTTCTTTGGCTCCATGCCCGCGGGCGGTGGCACGTCCCAGACGGCGGTGGTTCGCTCCGTTGGTGGACAATCGCAAAAGGCCTCTCTGGTTACCGCCGCGGCGGCGGCGGCCACCATGCTGTTTCTTGCCCCGCTGTTGGGCTTGCTGCCGCAAGCCGTGCTCGCCGCGATCGTGATTATTTACTCGGCCGGACTAATCGCCCCCGCCGAATTTGCATCCATTCGTAGGGTTCGGCGGATGGAGTTCCGTTGGGCGCTGGCGGCGTTCTTGGGCGTGCTTGTCTTCGGCACGCTTCAAGGCATCGTTGTCGCGATCGCCCTTTCGCTGATCGGCCTGGCCAGTCAGTCGACCAAGCCGAAGGTCTCCGTTGTCGGCCGCAAGCGGGGCACTGATGTGCTCCGGCCGTTGTCGCCTGACCATCCCGACGATGAAACGTTCGAGGGCCTGCTGATCCTCCGTCCGGAGGGCCGGCTCTTTTTCGCTAACGTTCAACAGGTTGCGGATCAGATCCAGTCGCTGGTCGCCAAGCATAAGCCGCATGTGCTTGCGCTCGACATGAGCGGTGTCTTTGACATCGAGTATTCCGCCATGCAGATGATGATTGAGAGCGAACGGCGCCTTGCCGCGCAGGGCATCGCGGTGTGGCTGGCAGGATTAAATCCCGATGTGCTCGACTACGTTCGAGCCTCCGGTCTCGCCGACAAACTCGGCCGCGAGCGGCTTTTCTTCAACATGCCTGCCGCTCTGCAGCGCTACTTAGGCGGCAGCGTCGAGCGCAGCTAGTCTAAGTATGGAACCCATGGCGGTCGTCCTCACTGCTCAACTGGTTAGCGGCCGTTTCGATGAGGCTACTTACGCCGCCCCTGCCTGCGCCACCCACAGCCATAGCTTGTTGTCGTGCGACGGATTAGAATAGCCGACAATTATTCCAGTCTGACTGAGCTCCCTGGCGCACAAGGAGGGAACAAATGACAGCGGAATCGGCCCTTGAGCCCAGCAAAGGGGTCGAGGTTCCTGAGCCAAAAAAGGAGCCCGGCAATCCTTTGCGAAGGGTGGCGCTGAGTGTGCTGCTGCTGGCGGCTTTTCTCTTTACGCTCGGTGTCTTCATGGAGCGGCGCACACCAATGTCGTCGCAGGCCACCGTGCAGGCATTTGTCATCAGCATCGCACCGGAAGTTGCCGGGCGGGTCGTTGAAGTCGGCGTGATCGACAACATGCGCGTGTCCCCCAAGCAAATGCTGTTTCGCATCGACCCCCATCAATACCAGATTGCGGTATCAGAGGCCGAGGCGCAGCTCGATAGCGTAGGCCAGTCCATCGGTGCGTCAACGGAGGCCGTCAACACTGCCCAGGCCAAGCTCGTGGAGGCGCGGGCCTCTCGCGACCTCAGTCTCGAACAGGCCAATCGGGCAAAGCTGCTGGTTGAGCAGGGAGTCTATCCCAAATCCAGATACGACCAGGCAAAGTCGGGCTACGATCAGGCAGAGGCAGCCGTAGACGCCGCCGAAGCCGAGCTAAAGCGTGCCGAGCAGGAACTGGGGCCGGTGGGCGCCGACAATCCCCAACTGCGAGGGGCGCTTGCGACATTGGAAAAGGCTAGACTCGATCTCAGTCGGACCACGATCGAAGCGCCGGGCGAAGGTGTCGTGACCAATCTTCAACTGACCGCGGGCGGCATGGTGGCGGTCGGCCAGGGAGCGCTGACATTCATCGACGTCGATACGGTGTGGATCACCGCCGCGTACAAGGAAAACAGCCTGGAGAACGTGACCCCCGGCGATCGGGCCGAAGTGTTGTTCGATGTATTGCCCGGAAAGCTGTTCCCGGCCAAGGTCGAGAGTGTCGGCTTGGGCGTCGCCCAAGGCTCGATCGATCCCAGCACCGGTCTGCCGAAGATTTCAACGGAAAGCGGCTGGATCCGAACGCCTCAGAGTTTTCCGGTAAAACTGGTCCTGGACGAAGGACTGCCGCGGGGCGTCCGCTATGGTTCGCAAGCCAATGTGGTGATCTATGCCGGTGAGCACCCGATTACCAACTGGATAGGGTACTGTTGGATGCGGCTACTCTCGGTGCTCACCTATGTCAGCTAGTGAGGATTCGCGAGACATCAACTTGAGTTCCATCACGAACCAAAAGCGCAAGGGATTGCGTGTTGCCCTCGCCGTCGCGGCTGCATTCACTTGGGCGGTCGCCACAAGCGATCCCCTCCCATTTCTATGCGCACTGTTTGCGGCGCAGATGCTCATTTCAAGTTCTCGAGCGATTTCTCTCCAAAGCGCATTCTTGCTGACCCTGATCATCCTAATTGCCGCGTTGATCGTCCAGTTCCTGACCACGTTTCTGGCCGAGCGGCCACCGGTCCTGCTGCTGTTACTTGGCCTGATTTATTTCGCCTGCTTTCTGAGGCAGGCGAGTGGCAAGCCCAATCCGCTCGTTTTCCTCATCCTTGTGGTCAGCGTCATGATCCCTCTGCTGACTATTTTGAACATTGACTTGGGCAGCTCCATTTTGACAGTCTTCGTCAAAAGCATTGCAGCCGGCGCCATCGTAACGTGGCTGGCCTATGCATTGATACCGGATATCGAAACGGTCGAAGCTGCGCGGCCATCTACATCCTCAACCCCGAAACCAGTTTGGCGCGCTGCTGCAGACGCATTGATTCTGCTTCTTGCGGTGACGCTCTGCCTTACCCAGGACCGGCTTGCCACCGCGGTAGTGATTCCCATCACCGTCGCGTCGCTGCTGTCGCAGTTGGACGTAGAGGCTAACGGCAGGCCTGCTCTGGCTACTGTCCTCGTCAACATACTAAAGCTTGTCGCATCTAAATCGCCTCATACCCTGCGGCCTTGAAGTAGTTTCGACATTCCTCAACGGAGAACAGTGCGCAGATGTCACTGAGGGCATTCGATATTGCGTCGAAGCTCCTTGCGGCTTTCTTTCGTAGGAGCGACTTGAGTTTCGAGAAGGCCATTTCGATCGGGTTCAAGTCGGGCGAATAGGCCGGTAGGAACAGCAGCCTGGCACCGGTTTGTCTGATGAGTTTTTCGGCCTTTTGGCTTTTGTGGAAACGGACATTGTCGGCAATGACGATGTCGCCCTTTGTTAGAGTTGGGACGAGTTGCGTTTCGATCCAAGTCTCGAATATCTCGGCATTCATTGGTGCGTTGACGATCCATGGCGCGACCATGGAATGCGATCTGAGGCCAGCGATAAACGTCTGCGTCTTCCAGGATCCGAAAGGCGCATGACTGCGGTAACGGTGGCCCCGTAACGACCAACCGGAGCGTTTTGCCAGCTTTGTGTTCGTCGACGTCTCATCGATAAAAGTAAGGCGTGCCAGAGCCTTATCAAAAAACGGCTTGCGTCTTTCGATCCATAGACTCCTCGCCCGAGCGATTTCCGGACGAAGCTGCTCGCTTGCCATGAGGCTTTTTTTTGTGGCTTAACCCGAGCCGGTGCAACATGCGGCCAACGCTCGAGCGATGCACAATGACGCCGCGCTCTGCAAGCTCGAGGCACAATTCGTCAAGCGTCAAATCACCGTTCTCAGCCATACGTTCACGGAACCATGTTCCATGGTCGCTCAACTTGCCGCCGCCGACATGGCCCTGTCGTCTTGGCAACAGAGAGCCCGTTTCACGCTTCAGGATAACAAGGTTATTCACAAACCGAGGCGACACACGGAAATGCCGAGACGCCTCGCGATGGGTGTTACCTTCTTCAACGAACGCAACAACACGGGAACGCAACTCGATCGGATGTGATTTGCCCATGACCGGTCTCCTTCCAGCTAAGAAGGAATCACAAATCGGCCGATTCGAGAACCTGAATCAAAAAACGGGCGACGCGCTTTAGGTGGCGTGGCGGCGATACTAGGGTTCGCAGTGTTGGAACTAAGGCATTCGTTGGCGACGCTGTTTCTGCTGGTGTTGCTTGCCGGGCTCGTATTCGGCGGCCGCGCGGCGACGCCAACTGTCGTGGCGAAGATCAATGCAGGAGCCCTGACTGTATTTCTGCTGGTGCTGGGCTCCGCTGTCTCACCACTTTCTAGCGGCGCAGCCGAAACCTTTGCGACACGCGTCGGATATATAGCGCTTGCAATTGTCTACACGCTGTTCTTTGCAACGTTGCTGTGGCCGAGCAAGGGAACGGCTGGCAGAATTCGGGACAGATAGCTTCCCGCGGCGCTGTCAAGCCCACCGTCTGACGTCAAGCGCAACTCCAACATTGCCGGGCTATCAATTCCGTTCCGCGTGGTCGCGAGCCGCCTCGCCGAGCGCCTGCACACTAACCGCTGCGACTATCCCGGTCAGCACGATACCGGAAAATCCAATCACCAAGGCAAGAATTCGCGCAAGGGCATGCTTGGGCGTGAGATCGCCGTACCCTATGGTCAAGCCCGTAACAAAAGTGAAGTAAAGTGCTTCGCCGATACTCCAGTTTTCAATGTGGCTGATGACAATCCCGGATCCGACCATGACGACGAGGATCCCGGAGAAAATTGGCCACAATACGTAAAGCTGCTTCAGGAGCGCAGCAAAAAAGAGTCGCCTCCTTCTTCTCCGATCTGACACCTGACGTGTTTTCGCCATGAAATGCTCGACCCCCACTCCCACAAACAACCATCCCTGTCCGTCTCTCTAGGCGTTTAAGGACTCTTCTTCTCCCAGCCAGTTCCTGACGATCGAGTAACCAATAGCCATGACAAGGGGACCGACAAAGATGCCGATGAGTCCCATCGTCAGAACACCGCCGATCACGCCGATAAAGATGATCCAGATGGGAGAGCCAGCGCCGCGGCCGATCAGCAATGGTTTGATGACATTGTCGAGGATATTGATGATTATGCCCGCAACTGTGGTGAAGATCGCCCAACCAGTTTCGCCTTGATAAGACAGCCAAACAGCAGCCGGGATCCATACTAACCATGTGCCGATCTGCAGCATTGCCGTGCCAAAGCAGAGCACGCCCAGCGGGACGGCAAACGGAACCCCCGCGATCGCGAAGCCAATGCCTGATAGTATGCTCTGTATGAGCGCCGTCCCCATCACCCCCTGCACGACGCTTCGAATGGTGCGAACCGCAACATCGACCAGGCTCTCCCCGGTGGGGCCTCCAAGGCGCCGCCCGATTGTGCGGAATGTTGAGGCCGTGCTTCCCTGAGTGGCGAGAAAAACTCCGGCGAGGATAATGGAAAGCAGCATCTGCACGACGGTGAGCCCTAACGATGCACCAAGAGCCGCAAGCCATTGAAAAGCCGGCCCGAGATAGGGTTTCAAAATAATCAGTACATTGCGCGAGGATGACGCGGCCGCATTCCACTTCTCTCCGATCGTCGACCCAACCAGTGGGAAGTCGGACACCCAGGACGGTGCCGGAGGCAGGGTCAGCTCCGTCCAATTGTTGGTCATGGTTGCTATCGCTTCGGTCGCGTGATCGAAGGAGCCCGGCAGATAAGAGAGCGGGACTATCACCAGGATCAGGAGGGAGAGGACGATGAGCATCGTCGCCGTTTTCGGGTGACCTCCGATTGCGCTCGCGAGGCGGCGCTGCACCGGATATAGCGCGACAGCAATTAACGCTCCCCATGCGAGCACACCTATCAGCGGCCACGCGATCCAGAAGCAAGCTAAAATGATCACGCCTATGATAAGCAGGCCTACTAGGCGCTCGGCCCAGAAACCCAGAGATTCTTCTGCGCCTGCTGACATGCGCGTCTCCCCCGGTCGGATTCTGCGCGTTTCAGTCCACTACCACCCTTTTGGATTCTGAGTGCCCAATACCCCAGCTTGTGCACCACCAGTGATAGACATTATGCCACCGCCAACTTGCAATATCCAGCCAAAGCTCGCTCTGAAGTGTGGCACTCGGAAAAGACGCCTTCTGGCCTCCCGGAGGCGCCCAAGAGGCAACATCGCCCGTTTCTCTCCGCCCATGGCGTCGGATGCTCCGCCTGAGTTGGTCTGCGAAGGCTAAGACTTGGGCATCGCCAGGACTGCGATCCCGCTCCTCGCCGAGGCAGTCGCATCAAGGCGGATATGCAGAAGGCAAGACAAATAGAGTGAACGCGAAAATCGGATAAAGCGCCAGCGCCATGACCCGGCGTACGTGCTCCGCGCAAACAGGTGCAGGTCTTACCAGCTGACTGAGGAAGGGCCGTGGCTCTTTCAGCTTGGTGTGGCGTGCTTCCTGATAGCGATCACAGTTTGCCATCTAGGCAATCTTCATGCCCAGCGGTATCCTCTTGCTGAGATCCATGCAGCCAAAACGAGATCCGTTACCAAAACCCTCCTAGGCACAAACGGCTCCAGCGCAAAATGGGAATCGGGATCGACAATCGGCGCAAGAATGCCCAGCAGCGCCTCAAACTCTATGGCTCAAACCTGCTCCGAGGCCTTGAGGATCGGCAATAGAAGCAAGCGCCAGGTCAGCGGGCAGGACATGAATAGTCTTTACGGCGTCAGCGAGCAGGTCGAGCTCAGTACGCAGTGTCGGGTGACGCGCCTCCGGCAGGGTCTTTAATAGGTTCTCCAGCATTGCGCGTAGCCGCCGCGCGACCTGGAAGTTCTCAGCCCCATAGAAGCGAATCTCCCTCACGGCCAGTTGCACGAAATCCTCCCAGTTTGGTGTCTGAAGGATCAGTCGTAATTGGCCGGATTTGTCGAAAGCCTGGTCGCCGTGCAGCCGGCGCTCGCCAACCTTTCGAAGCAGTCGATTAAGTTGGTCGACGGCGAGTACGGCGGTGGTAGGGTCGTTGATAGCTTTGGACAGGGCCTTTATCGCTATGTCGACGATGATACGGAAGGCAAAGGTGGGATCCCGCTCGATAGTGCGCTCGGGCCCGATCGCCACATTTTGGGGGAACCGTCTTTCCTCGATTTTTGCAATGTCGCCATAGAGCCGAAAAAGTGGCTCGCCTGACTCTAAGAAGCTCCCGACAAAGTGAGGGAGCTCAATGACGAGCCCGAACCGCTGCGCCTCTTTCACAAGACCCTTCAGATTTACCGCTAGTATGACCCCCGACTTGCCGCGATGGGGTATGGTGCGGTCTGGCAGATTGATTGTTCGTCGCGAGTCTGTGTGCGAGTCATGACCGTCGAACAAGTCAGGATAGACCTTTTCGATTACGTCACATCCGAGGTCGCCTATACGCTGAACGATGCTGACGGGCCGCAGCAACCGCGCAGCATGGTCGATCAGATAGAGGAAGGCGATTAGGGAAGCGAATCCAAGAATTCCGGCAATTCCGACAAGAAAGAATGGTGCTTCGGCTTCAAGTCGTCCCAGCACGCCTACTGAAAACAGGAGCGTAAAGATAAAGATGCCCACAGTTGTCCGTATCACATTGTCACGCAGTAGGGCTGTTGCAATGATTCTCGGACTCAGCTGACCGCTGGCAACCTGAATTGCGACAAGCAATGACCCGAAGGTGAAGACGATGAACGTCAGCGTAAGGGTGACGATGGTCTCCAGTATGCGCTGCGCCCCAGGCGTCCCCCATGGCCACAATGGGATCACAATGAATCTCGCATTTATCCAGTCTACAACCTGGATAACCATTACGTAGAATAGCAGTGCGATGAACGGGACGACCCACAGTGTGGATCTTAGGTAGCTCTTAATGCCGTACCACCGATTCCATGACATTCTTCGCCCTCCCGTGATGCCGCCTGCAAGCCTGTGTGGACCTCGCGCCGAGGGGGTGCCCGGACGCTGCGGCAACCACTCGGGCTAAGCGCCAAGCAGGGCGGTCACCCGCGACGACCCAACAATGGCGTCTCCAAGCTGCTGAAATTCGGCCACGTCGCGGGGTGCAGGTGCCAAGCCGACGCCGTCAGCGTGGCCGGTACTGGGCGTCCACACCCTGCGCGTCTCCAAAAGGTACACGCCGTAAACAACGCGCAGTTCGCCCTGTGTCTCGATCTCCTGCTGGGCAGAGCAAGCAGCCAATGCAGCATTGACGACGACCGAGGTCTCAATCAGCGCCTGGCGGTACCCTGCACGTTGGAGAATGTCTGGCCCGAACGCCGCCTGAAGTTTTTGCGCCGAGACGTGCACGACGACCAGCAGGCGGTCGAGGATCTCTCGCAACGAATGTCGGTCGACCAGCGAGAGGTACATTCCAGGATTGAGGAAGACATCCACGGCTGCGGACACGGCGCCACATCCGCTATGTCCAAGGACGACAATGAGCTTGAGGGTGCCGCCCAAGTGCTCAACAGCGTATTTCAAGCTGCCCAAGACGTCGGAGCCGAGGCCGTTGCCGGCCACGCGGATGACGAACAGGTCGTTCGGTCCCTCGTTGAAGATCAGTTCGAGGGGGACACGGGCATCGGAACAGCCCAGGACAGCCGCGAACGGACGCTGTGAAGGCGCTGCGGCCATGCCGGACGCCAGCCCTAGATCACGCGCGTCGACTTGCACGACGCGGCGCGCTGAAGTGCCTTCGTCTTTCACACTGTCAAGCAGGTCGGCGAATGCGCGATTGCCGTCGATCAACCGCGAAAGGGCGGTAGTCGCGTCAGGCGGTCTGGGGCGAACGCCGACGTCCTTCTCCTGATACCGGTATGCAATTTCAACCGTTCTCACTGGGGTTCTCGGACGCTTAAAGGAGCGCGCAGAGATCATACCCTCCTTACAACTTGTGATCCAGCATCATTGTTTGGGTTAAATATACTGACCGGGATCGCCTCACCCACTGGTGGGCGGCGGGTCTGGATGATCTCGTCGAGTAACCATCCTGGTCGACGGCGCGCCACAGCCAGTGTTTTTGGCCGTTGATCATCACGACCACCTCGTCCAGATGCCACACATCGTTTGGGCTCGGCGCTTTGCGCCGCAAACGGCGGGCGTAGTCGGGCCGAACTTCGTCGCCCAGCATCGGTTCGTCTCGTGAAAAACGATGATACCACGCTCCAGCAGACGCAGGCTCAGCGGAAATCGAAAACACAGCCAGACTGCGTAGCTAATGACGGACGGCGGATCACGATGACGCTTGTAACTGGCGGAGGGCTCAATCATGACGGCCGAATACTAGCCAGAAGCTTCATCACCAGTTAACCTGACAGCACAGTCCAGCGGCATGGGCGGATCGATGGTTTGAACACTCGCAAGTGCCCGCGCCCTCGGAAATCTCGATGACCACGGCGGGAAGGTTCGCCCCGATAGGGAGTGCCACATGGTTAAGGCACGCTCCCTACCGTCGCTGGTACAGTTTGTGAGGGCGATGCCCTCACTGAGGGATACGAGCGTCATATGACCAAGACGTGGGTTCCTACGGGTGCCCTGCCGTAAAGATGAAGAATGTCTTCATTGGTCATGCGAATGCAACCATTCGACACCGCCTGTCCGATCAGCCAGGGTTCGTTTGTGCCGTGGATCCGGAAGTAGGTATCCTGTCCACCGCGGTAGAGATAAAGCGCAGCTGCACCGAGCGGATTGTTCTCCCCTCCTGGAACGCCTCCAGCGTACTCAGCCAACCGGGGCTTGCGTTCGATCATGCTCGCGGTCGGCGTCCACGATGGCCACTCGGCCTTCCGCCCGACAACGGCATTGCCCTTCAGAGTAAGACCTTCCTCGCCGACTGCCACGCCATAGCGTGTCGCGCGGCCTTCGTCCTCAACGTAGTAGAGGTAACGTTCGTAGGTGTTGACGACGATACTGCCCGGCGCCTCGCCGCCCGAATACGCAACCTCCCGTCGTTGAATAGGGGAAGTTCTTGAGGCATAGGGATTCCGGACTGAAGAATTCAACGTGCTGCACGAGGTCGCCATCATCGCCAGACAGCTCAAGAGTAGGCTCCGGCGCGTAATATGGTCTTTATCCATTGTTACCTGCTGATTGTGGTGTGCCCTGGTGTTTTATTAGCAGCGACGCATGTTAATGCCAAGTCATTGCTCTCCCTATAGTTGCCAAGTCGTTCCGATCCGATCGATGGTTAGAATGCGTCCGAACGCATGAAGCTGGCTCAAATTTGTGGGCTGTGCCGCATAGACTTCATGAAGCGTCAGCATGCGAAGGGAAGCCTTCTGTACCTGGTTCAACACCACGCGCATGCGGGATATTTCGACGCCCTGACCCGATGAAGAATGTGATACAATAGTCGGCCCTCTCCCAGTAACGGAACCGCGAACAGCTTTCGCAGTGATCGGCAAGCCAGCTCAGTCACGGCCGAGTTCACGACTGAGCCAGCCATTAGATTAAGCAGCGTCGGGACGGTGAAGTGTTTTCACCTCTAGAAAATCTTCCAATCCGAATACCCCGCCTTCGCGGCCGTTGCCCGACTGCTTGTAGCCGCCGAACGGACTCCCATAGCGATGGGGCGCGCCGTTGATATGAACCATGCCGGCGCGCAGTCGTCCTGCCACACGCTCGGCGCGGGCTGGATCGCTGGTCTGCACGTATGCCGCCAGCCCGTAGCTGGTATCGTTGGCGTTTGCGATCGCCTCCTCTTCGGTCTCAAACGGCATGATAGCCAAGACCGGACCAAACACTTCCTCCCGGGCAATCCGCATGGAGTTGTTGACGTCGGCAAAAATCGTCGGCTTGACGAAATAGCCGGTTTCGAAGCCCGACGGCTTGCCGGCACCACCGACGAGGAGGCGCGCGCCCTCCGCGATGCCGGCCTCGATCAATGCCTGCACGCGGCCATACTGGACGTCGCTGACAAGCGGCCCGATGTGGCCACCTTCCTCCGCGGGGTTTCCCACGGTGGCACTGCCGCCAACGCGCTGAGCGATCTCGACGGCCCTGTCGTAGACCGATTTCTGTACCAGTAGACGAGTTGGCGCGTCGCAGGATTGTCCGGAATTGTTGAAACATTCGAGGACGCTGCCAGTGATGCGGTCTTCGAGATCGGCGTCCTCAAAGACGAGGTTGGGAGACTTGCCGCCGAGTTCCAAGGTGACACGCTTGACGGTATCCGCTGCGTCCTTGCTGACGGCGATGCCGGCACGCGTCGATCCGGTGAAGGACATCATGTCGACGTCCCTGTGCCTCGAAAGGGCGGCGCCAGCATTAACACCGTCGCCATTGACGAGGTTGAAGGTGCCGGCTGGGAAGCCCGCCTCATGTACCATCTCCGCATAGAGCATGGCGTTGAGCGGAGTGAACTCGGAGGGCTTCAGCACGCAGGTCGAGCATGTTGCCAACGCCGGAACCACCTTCAGCGCGATCTGGTTGATCGGCCAGTTCCAGGGGGTAATGAGGCCGCAGACCCCGATCGGCTCCCGCAAGAGCACGTCGCCGTTCGACAAAACGTCGCGCACCTTCAATTGCTTCAGTGCATCGATGAAGCCCTGCAGGTGACCTACGCCGACATCAGCCTGCTGCTCGCGGCTCATGGTGATCGGCGCGCCGAGTTCGAGCGTGATCGTCTGTGCCATCTCCTCGTAGCGGCGCTTGTAGATCTCAAGCAGCCTTTCGAGAAGCGCAAGTCGTTCCTCCACACTCGTGCGACTGTACGTGGCAAACGCAGTCTTCGCGGCAGCAACCGCACGATCGATATCGGCGGGCGTGCCCATGGAAATCACCGCGACCGGCTTCTCGGTCGCCGGATTGATAACCTCCAGATCGTTGGCAGCAAGCGGCGCTACCCATTCGCCATTGATATAGAATTTGCGCTTGTCGAGCATGTCGTTACTCCCGTCATACTTTGTTCTGTTTTGCGTTCAGCCAGTCCGTGACCAGGCGGCGATACTTCTCGCCGCTGAAACTTGGAAAATGGCCGCCGTGTACCGTTCTGGCCGGAATTCCCAGGAGCCGCTCCATCGATGCGAGGTAATCATCGGCATTCGAGTGGTAGGTGTCCTCGATCAACGGCCCGTCGTAGAGGATGTCTCCCGAAAACAGCGTTTCTGTTTCGGCTTCCCACAACGCGATTCCGCCTGGTGAGTGACCCGGCGTGTGGATAACCTCGAACCTACGGTCGCCGAGATCGATCACATCGCCATCCTCCAGAATGCGCGTGGCCGGCGCCTTTTTCACGCCATAGCACTTCGAGCAATAGGGCTCGGGCGGCAGCGCGTCGAAGATATCGTCGGTCACGTATGGATCAGCAAGCGTGTTTTGCCGGGTAGGGTCGGCGAGCAGATCGGCCTCCGCCGAATGGACGGCCCGGCATTCAAACTCGTGATGGCAACCGATATGGTCGAAATGGGTGTGGCTCGCGACGGCAATCAGATCCCGCTCGGTGACGAGCGGCACCCATTCGCGCAGCGAAACGACGCCCATGCCGCTGTCGACCAGCATATCCCGATCCCGTCCGCGCACATGCCAGACGTTGCAGCGAAAGAACTCCTGGATGAAGGGCTCGGAAATCTGCGTGACATCGTCGGCCAGCCGCTTCAGCTCATACCATTTGTGCGCAGCGATCCGTTCCATCGTCTGGGCCTATGCCTGTTTCAACGGCAGGGCGACGATATCACCAACGTTGACCGCAAGCGTGAGCACTTGACCTTCGGCGACGACGGTTGATTGCGGCATATGCGCGACGATGCTGATATCAGGAGCGCCATTGGGCGCCAGATGGCATCGATAGTGGGTTCCGAAGAAGGCGCTGTTGGACACCGTGGCCTGCCCGAGCGCCGTAACGGCGCCATCGCCTTCGCCGGCACGGCGGAAATGTTCCGGCCGGATGCAGAGCATTGTCCCCTGCCCGGCGGACGGCGGGCCAGCCGTGAAGCAGGCTTTCGGCAATGTGACCTTCCCCAGCGCTGTTTCGACGACCGCCCCGGTGCCGTCGATATCTCTGATCTTGCCGCGAACGAAGTTGACCTCGCCCATAAAGCCTGCCGCAAACAACGAGCGTGGCCGCATGTAGATTTCCGACGGTGGTCCGAAGTCTTCGATTTTACCCTGGTTCATCACCACGATCCGATCGGCAATTGCCATGGCCTCTTCCTGATCGTGGGTTACGTGGACGAACGTCGTGCCGACACGTTTCTGGATTGCTTTCAGCTCATCCTGCATCTGCCGGCGAAGCTTGAGATCAAGCGCGCCGAGCGGTTCGTCGAGCAACAGGACGTCAGGGTCGACGGCGAGGGCCCGGGCAAGTGCAACACGCTGGCGTTGCCCACCCGAAAGCTCATGTGGTTTCTTGTCCGCCGAAGCCTTGAGCCCAACGAGGTCGAGAAAGCTCTTTGCGCGCTCCTCGCGCTCGGCCCTGCCGATGCCGCGCATTCTGAGGCCAAACCCGACATTGTCCTTTAGCTTCATGTGCGGGAACAGCGCGTAGTCCTGGAACATCGTCGTCGTTGGACGTCTTGCCGGTGGAACGTGGGTCATTTCCTTGCCACCGATGGCAATTCGACCGCTACTCGGCGACAGAAAGCCTCCGAGAATGGACAGAAGCGTGGTCTTGCCACAGCCGGACGGTCCCAGCAGAACAATGAATTCGCCTGCAGCAATGTCGAGAGAAACATCGTCGAGAGCGGTGGAACTGCCGAAAGTCTTCGTCGCGTTTTCGATTAAAACCGGAGCGGTCATGATTTTTTCGTCCTTTTGAACAGGAACAGTTCCAGCATGATCAGCAAGGTGACAGAAACGAGGAACACCAGCGATCCGATGGCATTGGTCTTGGGATTGAGGCCCGAACGAAGCAGGCTCCAGATTTCGACCGGGAGAGTAACGTCGAAGCGCGACAGCAGAAAAGCGATGATGAATTCATCCCAGCTAAACGTCATCGACAGGAAGAAGGAGGCGAGCAGCGACGGCAGCAGCATTGGCGCCGTCACCAGCACCATCACCTTGATATCGCTGGCGCCGAGATCGCGTGCGGCGCGTTCAATGTTGATGTGATGGTCCCCCATCGACGAGTAGATGATCGCAAAGCACAGCGGCAGATTAATCACCACGTGACCGATGCCGACCGTCCATAGCGATAGGCCAATTCCGAACGCGTTGAGGACGGTCAGGAGTCCGAGCGCAATGATGAGGTAGCTGACTGTCATTGGCGCGATCAGCAAGCCGCGCTGCCAGGCCGAGCCCGGCAGCTTGAAGCGGGCGAGCGCGTAGGCCGCCAGGAAGCCGAGAAGGCACGCGACGAACGACGATATCGTCGCCACGAAGAAGGAGTGCAGCAGTGCCGACATCAGCTTGCGATCGGCAAAGACTGCTTCATACCATTGCAGGGAAAAGCCATTGAATGGCGGTACCGGCAGGCGCCCATCCTGGAACGAAAATAGCACCAGCACGATAACAGGCAAAAAGATGAAGCCGAAGATCAGAACCGCGTAGGCGCTGCAGGCGATACTGGTGATCCGGTTGCGTATCATCACGTTCTCTCAATCTTCAGCCAGCGCGCGCAAGCGACATAGGCTGCGGTGACCGCTAGCATCAGAATGATCGAGAGTGCTGCGGCCATCGGAAAGTCCGCGCGGCGACCAAGTTGCAGCATGATGATCTGAGGCAAGACAAGTTCGTTGTTGCCGCCCAGGATCTGCGGCGTGACATAGTCGCCGATGCAGAGCACGAAGGTGAGGAATGCTCCCGTCATGATGCCCGGCATGGTCAGGGGCAAAATGACGTGCCAGAACGTCTGAAATGCATTTGCGCCGAGGTCGGCAGCAGCGCGGCGGTAATTTGGCGAGAGCTGCACAAGGTTTGCGTAGATCGTCAGCGTCAAAAGCATGACGAAGAAGTGGACGAAGCCGATAACGGTCGCCGTACGGTTGCTGGCAAGCTCCAGCGGCTCGCTGATCACGCCGATGTTCATGAGTGTCTGATTGATGACGCCATTGCGCGACAGCACGAGCAGCCACGAATAGGAACGGACAACATAAGAGGTCCAGAACGGCAGGACCGCAAGAATTAACGCCGTTCGCTGGAACCTTTGCGGCACCCGCTCTGCAATGATCCAGGCCAGGGGATAGGCGAGCAGGATGGAGAGGGCCGTCACGATCGCGGTGATCTCGAGGGAATTCGTCAGCCCGCGAAACAGCGCATCCTTCTCGAAGAAGGCGATGTAGTTGCCAAGGTTCCAAACGCGGACGATCGAGCCGCCCTGTTGCGCCCAGAGGCTCATTGCCGCCATGAACAGAAAAGGAGCAACGAAGAAGACGATCGTCCAGACGAGCGCCGGTGCCACGAAACCCCAGGCCTTTCGACGTTCGACATCTTCAAGTGAATGAGCAGCCACAGGCAAGTCTCCGACTTCCCTCTCCCATCCACGGGGAGAGGGTCTTGTGATTCAGTATAGAGGGGTCGAAGCTGTCAGTTTTGCAGCATTTCGGTCCAGGCGTCCTGCATCTTTGCGTCCAGTTCCGCGCTTGGGATCGGGTAAAGCTGCGTGCGCTTGAGATAGTCGGCCTGCTCGTCCCAGCGCAAAGCGGTTTTCTGTTCGGCACTCAGCTTCTCGCCGGCCTTGGCATTTGCGGGCATCGCCCAATAGCAAGAGGACGTCGCAAGTCGCGCCTGCCCTTCCGGGCTTACAATGTACTGCACGAATTTGAGGGCGAGGTCCTTTTTCGTGGAGTCCTTCATAACGCCGATCGACTGGGCCCAGCGCACTGCGCCCTGCTCAGGGATGACCCAATCGAGGTTGGGTTTGTCTTTCACCAGACCGGCCGTCAGCCACTCGCCTCCGCCAAAGACGATATCAACCTCGCCCGTCGCAAGTGCCGTTTGCGACGAGACGACGTCGCTCACCTGCTTGGCGTTGGCCTTGAGAGCAAACAGCTTGTCCTTGATTGCCGGCAGGTCGGCATCCGTCAGGCTCGCCGTTGCCTTGCCCAAATCGATACCGGTCAGTCCGATCATCGGCAGGTAGTAGTCATAGACCGCGATGCGGCCCTTGTACTTGTCGGACCAGAGCTTCGACATATCCTTCATGTCGGCCGGATCGACTTTTGTCTTGTCATAGGAAACCGTGTTGTAGCCGAACTTTTCGGTGACCGCATAGGTCTTGCCGTCGCGGGTGTTGTTGGGTTCCATGCGAACTTCAGGGAAGATATCTGCATTAGGAAGCGCGTCGGCCGGTATCTCCGCAAGAATGCCCTTGTCGACCGCGCGTTGCACGTCGACGCCATCGATAACGAGCACATCCCAGTCTCCCGGGCGCGACTGGTCGATGATGGAGAGACCCGCACCCGTACCCTCATATTCCTTCAAATTGACCTTTACGTTGTTCGCCTGCTCGAAGGGCTCGATCAGTGCGGGATCGGTGTGATCGCACCAGACAAGCGCATTCAATTCCTCCTGCGCCAGTACCGGCGCCGGGGTGATCGTTATTGTTGCGGCACCCAATGCGAGGATGGCAGCGGAGGCGAGGAGTCTGCGCGCAAAAGCGCCTTCAGTAATATCAATCATCATGTGGCCCTCTGTCGGTGACGCTCATTTCGGCGCCTTCATGAAAAAGATTGAATGAGTTCATTTTTTTAGTCAATATGATTTTTGAGGACATTCATTATTCGAGAGAGTCGCATATGACGGGACTGCGCGCCAAGCAGAAAGCCGATCGCAATCGCCGCATACTGGAGGCGGCGACGAGCCTTTTCCGGGAGGTCGGATATGACAGCGCCCGCATCGAAGACATTGCCGAGCGCGCGGAAGTGTCGGTTGGCACGTTCTACAACTACTACGAAAACAAGGGCGACATTCTCGTCGCCACCGTTTCGATGGAAGTCGAGGAAGTGTTGGCTTCCGGCAAGGACATCGTTGAAAATCCGCCGACCACTACGCTCGAAGCCCTGCAAGTACTGATCGACCAGTATTTTGACCATTCGCTGGTCTATCTCAGCAAGGAGATGTGGCGTACGGCCATGGCGATCTCCATCCAGCAACCCGAGAGCCCATTCAGCCGTCGATATACCGAACTCGACGGGCGCCTGTGCGATCAGGTTTCGACGCTGGTCCAGAAATTGCAGCTTCGCGGCGCTGTCATGCCTGGGATCGATGCGATTGCGGTGGGCCAGATGGTCTTCAATAACCTCAACATGATGTTCCTTGAGTTCGTCAAAGACGAAGCGATGACGCTGGATAGGCTCAAGGAACGCGTAGCACGGCAGAACCGGCCGCTTGCCGTCTTAATCAGCAGCCCCAAAATTCAATAGCAGGGAACATCAGGGATGGAACACCAGCAACAAGCTGTGCTTGCCGCAGCGGATCGCCTCGTCGAAGCCTTTGGCAGGCATGATCGTGATAGCTACTTCGCGGCTTTTGCGCCCGCCGCCACCTTCATATTTCACAATCTCGACCGCCGCCTTCATACGCGTGCGGAATATGAGGCCGAATGGGCATTGTGGGAAACGCGCGACGGATTTCGTGTGCGGGCCTGCCGTTCCAGTGACCAGGATGTTCAGATTGCCGGCTCCGTCGCCATATTCACTCATTCCGTCGAGACGGATCTTGCTTTCAACGGTGAGCCGTCGACAAGCACCGAGCGCGAGACGATCGTCTTCGAGAAGCAGGCGAGCGGAGAATGGCTGGCGATCCACGAGCACCTTTCGCCGCAGCCCTGAGGCGACGATCGGAACCGCCCACAACGCTTTTTGCCCAGGTCTGCGCCCTTGGTCGTATTGCCTGGAAATTTCATAGGAAAGACAAGAACGATGGTTGAGTTGAAGAAGCACCTTGAGGATCTACGCAAGAAGTTCGCCGATAGCGCCGAGTTCTTCGATCCGCGCTTCCGCCGTGTGGCCGAGAAGATCTTTAGGGGCGGCACACGCGCTGCACCTTATTCGGGCATTTCGACCTTCGCAGGCTTGCCCTACAGGGAGGTCAATTTCGCGGCCCCTGACTTCGGCGACCTGCAGGTCGCGGCAGTCGGCATTCCGATGGATCTCGGCGTCAGCAATCGGCCGGGTTCGCGATTTGGACCGAGGGCTGTGCGCGGCATCGAACGCATCGGTCCCTACAATCACGTGCTCGATTGCGCACCGGCCTATGATCTACGCGCTGCCGATATCGGTGATATCCCGTTCGGGAGCCGCTATCGGTTGGAGCAATGCCACGAGAATATTGAGGCAGCGATCCGCAAGATCGTCGAAGCCGGCGTCATTCCGCTCTCCGTCGGCGGCGACCATTCAATCACACACCCGATCCTCAAGGCAGTCGGCGCCAGAGAGCCCGTCGGCCTCATCCATATCGATGCCCACTGCGACACGGGGGGCCCGTTCGACCAGACGAAATTCCATCACGGCGGCCCGATGCGCAACGCCGTTCTGGACGGCGTCCTCGATCCGACCCGCACGATCCAGATCGGCATTAGGGGACCTTCCGAATATCTCTGGGAGTTTTCCTACGAGTCCGGAATGACGGTCATCCACGCCGAAGAGGTCGGTGGCATGGGTATCCCCGCCATCATCCAGAAGGCCCGAAAGATCGTCGGAGATGGCCCGACCTATCTGTCCTTCGATATCGACAGTCTCGATCCTGCGTTCGCGCCGGGCACCGGGACGCCAGAGATTGGTGGCCTGACGAGCCGTGAGGCGCTGGAACTGCTGCGCGGCCTCAAAGGTCTCAATTTCGTCGGTGGCGATGTCGTGGAGGTGGCTCCGCAGTATGACAATACCACCAACACCGCACAGGCTGGTGCGCAGGTATTGTTCGAGATCCTGAGCCTATTGGTTTTCAGCCCGGCTGTCGCGAGCGTACGGTGAACGCCGTCGCCTCGGGCCGCTGCTAGACTTCCTTACTCACGGGTGACGGCGTCCATGACGCCGTCACCCGCAAGCCACTGTTATGTCGTTTTGCCTTGCGGCCATCTCTTTCGTTTCACTGCGGATTGGGCAGACCGTAGCGGTCGCGTATCGTCTGCCCCTCGTATTGGCGGGGATACACGTTTCGATCCTGAAGGATCGGGATGATCTTGTCCACGAACTCAATGATGTCGTCCGGCGCCCGAGGCGGTTGCAGAGTGTAGCCATCGACCGTGCCGTCTTCCCAAAAGTCTATCATTTCGTTTGCTACCTCCTCCGGAGTGCCGAGCAAAAGCCGATGATGCCCCTCTGAACGACGTATGGCCTGCCGCGCAGTCAATTTCTCGTGGCGCAGCAGGTCGGATAGACCAAGCCCCATTCCCACCGCTTGCTGCCTGTTCGGGTCGGGGACGAAGCGTTCGTAGTCCAACACGGCATCCGGATCGAAACGGTCACGGTCCAAGCCATGCTCGCGCACAAAGCGTTCAAGCAGGCCATCTTCCGATCCGGTGCCGCTGTAAAGCTCATGCTTGCGAAGAGCCTCTTCCCGATTCGGCCCCAGGATGACAACAAGGCCCGGAACGATACGAATCCCGGATGGATCCCTGCCGAGCACAGCAGCTCTGCCGCGCACCTTGTCGCCGAAGGCTTTCCCTGCGGGTTTGGAAAGGATGTTGCAGTAGATGATCTCGCCGTGGCGCGCCGCAAGTTCGATGCCGCCGTCCGATGCGCCGGCCTGGGCAATCACGGGATGTCCCTGCGGTCCGCGCGGCACATTGAGCGGCCCGCGCACCTGAAAGAATTCGTCCTCGTGATTGATCGCGATTGCGCTGGCGCTATCCCAGAAGCGATCGGAGGCAACCTCACTCTCGCGGCGTGGGTCCCAGCTCGACCACAGCTTCTTCGCCACATCGAGAAATTCGGTCGCACGCGCATAGCGCTCGTTGCGTGGCGGAAGCGCCGCGCTGCCGAAATTGGCGGCGACGTTGGGATTGAACGACGAGACGATATTGACGATCAGGCGCCCGCCCGAAACGATATCGAGCGACTGGACGCGCCGCGCGAAGTTATAGGGCGAATTGTAGGTAGAGGAGACCGTGACGACAAAGCCGATATCAGGTACTTGAGCGGCTAGCGCCGTACACAGGATCAACGGATCGATCGTGTGGAAGGGACGCCCGAGCGGTTCCGTCATCAACGCGGGATGGTCGGAAAAGAACACGGCGTCGAACAGCCCCTTGCGGGCGATTTCCGCCAAGCGCCGGTAATAGGCGGGATCGTTGATATCATGCCGACCACCGCTACGATATTTCCACGCATTCGCGAGATAGCCGGTGGAATTCAGCCCCACGTTTAGGTTCATGCGACGTTTTTCAATGCTCATGCGTCAGTCCGTTCTGCCTCTTCTTCTCTTGCAACGCCCACGCCCGCCTGCGGACCCGGGATCGTACCGTTGACGGCGAAATCACCGACAATGCGATCGTGGTAGATACGTGGATTGTGGGACGCGATCGTGCGGGCGTTGCGCCAGTGGCGGTCGAGACCGTGGCCGCGCTTGACGGCGGATGCTCCCAACGCGTCAAACAGCACCGTGCTGGCGTCAAGGATCAGCGAGGTGACGACGGTCACGGACTGGCTGACCTCGAGTTCGGCATTGCGACCGGCCAGCGCGATCTGCTCCTGATCACCGCCCTGGTTGGCCTCATAGGCCCGCTGCAGGGCCCTTGCCGCCTGCAGTACGATCGCACCTGCACTGTAAGCGGCGCCCCTCACCTTACCCACGACCTGCTGGACCTGGGGGTCCTGTGCCGATCGGGACGCATTGCCACGGCTATAGACCCTTTTTCTCGCCGCGACATGCCGCGCCAGATCGTTTGCCGCAGCGCGACCGATGCCGGCGAGCGAGGCGAGATGGACCAGTTGGAAGAACCCGCCGGAATAACTGAATCGCACCGCGCTTGGCTTGATCAGATCGTCGGCGACCTCGACGTCGCGGAAACGGGCAGTGCCGCTCGCTGTCAGCGACTGGCCGAAGCCATCCCAGTCGTCGATGATTTCGACGCCCGGCGCCGATGTCGGCACCAGAGCGCCGATCGGCTGCCCGTCCCCGTCGATCGCACCGAGCGTGATCCAGTCCGCGTAAAGCGAGCCGGTGGTGTAGAATTTCTCGCCGTCGAGCCGCCAGTTGGCGCCATTGCGGACCAGTCGCGTCGAATAGCTGCCGAGCGGCGTGTCGCCGACTTCGGAGAACCCGCTTCCGATCGTCTCGCCCTGCCCAAGCCTCTTCAGCCAAGCATCGCGCCAGGCGCTTTCGGGTGCATTCAGCAGATCCTCGGTAAAGCCGAAGTGGCTCCGATAGGCATTGGTGAGGTTCGGATCGGCTGCAGCGAGCTCGATGATGAGGCCGAAGAGTTCCGGCAAGGTCGCGCCTAGGCCACCGTTCGCGACTGGTAGCCGCAATCGCGAAAAGCCGGAGGTTTTGAGCCACTCATAGGCATCGAATGGCAATTCGTGCGCGAGGTCACGGTCGACCGCACGCTCGCCAATCCGGGCGAACACCGACCTGAAGGTTTCTGCGAGCCGCTCGAAGCGTTCGCTGGGCGGCGCGCCCCAGGCCCCATTGATATCAGTCATGACGTTGTTTCCTATTCAAAGCCGCACTACCGCCGGCTGACGACGGCGGTATCCGAGGCTCGGTTCCCGTTCCGGCCAAGGCGAGCCTCGCCTCAAGCGGCTGCCCGCTTCTCCGCCTCGAAATCGTGAAGCAGGATCGCGATTTCGAAGCCGCGGCGGGCCAGCCAGTGGGCGACGATGCGGGCACGCGATCCCAGCAGATCGTCGATCAACACGACGCGGGCGCCGCGAACGGCGATTGTCCTATAGGCCACGCCGAGAAGCTGTCCGCCCTCGGACGAGATCGATCCGGGAAGGCTCGCGCGCGCGAATTCCTCCGGCGTGCGAACATCGAGCAGGTAGGTCGTGCGCGCCGGATCGGCGTTCCATCGCTCGGCAGTCTGTCGATCGATGAACGTCAGGCCGTCCTTTGCAGACAGGCTATCACCGCGCTCAAGCGCAAATTGGCGCGCCTCTTCGCTTGGCTCACCGTAAGAGGCGGTGCGCCCGGTCTCCAGTTCGAAACCCGCATCCGTCCAGCCACGCGTGCCGTCGTCGAGATAGGAGACGGCGTTCGCAACGCCGGCATCGATCAGCGTCTGGGCTCCGAGAATGGCGCGTGGCAGGCCGGCGCAGGAAACGACGACCTTTGTTTTCGCCGAGGGGACGAGGTCCTGGAAGCGCAGCAACAGTTCGGCCCCGGGAACGCCGACGGCGCCCGGCACATGAGCCTTCTCGTATTCGGCGAGCGTGCGCGTATCGAGGATGATGACGTCCTGACCCTGATCGCGCAGCGCTTTCAGTTCCACAGCGGACGTCACCGGCGTCTTCTTCTCCTCACACACCCTGGTGACAAAGGGAACGCCGGGAATATCGAATGTCGGAAGCTCTTCGCCGCCTTCCAACCAGGCGGGAATGCCCCCGTCCAAGAAGTGGATATCCGTCCAGCCCGCTTGCCGCAAACGGCTGACCACCGCTTCGGCATTGCCGTCGCCGCCATCGGCCAGAACCGTGCGAACACTACGGCGCGGCACGAAGCGGTCGAGTTCGACGTCCAGGCGCTCGGCCGGCAGGTTCGTCGCAAACAGCGGCGACGCATAGCCGACGTCTTCGGCCGGGCGGATATCAAGCACCGCCAATTCCAGCTCATCGCCCAGCCAATCGATCAATGTGGCCTTGTCTATCAGATATTTAGACATGTTTCCTGCTCCTCGACATCAAGCGTTCGGATCCAGCCACAGATCGCCGAAGCTCCAGTTGAGGCCCTGCGATCCGGTGACGTAGTTCTTGACCCGCTTGTTGGCGACGATCTGGGCGCCGGCGGCGACGAGGTCGACAGAGGCGACTTCGTCGTGGATGAGGTGCTGGAACTTGCTCCAGACCTCCCAGCGCTTCTTCTCGTCGGGCTCGATCGCGGCCGCCTCGAGCAGCGCATCCGCCTCTGCATTCGCGTAGTGGCTGGCATTCGAGAACGGCAGCCCGATCTTGAAGTTCTTGCTCCAGTAGGCGCGCTGGATGCCGAGCGACGGATCGAAAGTGTTGGAAAGCGACTCCACGACGAGGTCGAAGGCGCGGTCGGTGTAGACTGTCTTCAGGAAGGTCGGCAGGTCGTATTTCTTGATCTCGATTCCGACACCGATCTTTTCCAGCTGGCTTTTCAGCACATCGGCATAGCCTTGCGGCAGGTACGAGTTGTAGGTCAGCCGGAGATCGAAGCGCTTGCCATCCGCCTTGCGGGGATAGCCCGCCTCATCCAGCAGCTTTTCGGCTGCGGCCGTATCGTAGGGATGGGCCACGACGCTCTTGTCGTACCACTGCGGCAAGGCCGTGCTGACCGGGCTGGGCGACACCTGCGCATAACCATAGAGCGCGACGTCGACGATTTCCTGCAGGTTGATGGCCTGTGCGATGGCAAGCCGGACCTCGCTCTTGGCAAACAGCGGATTGTCGTAGTTGAAGAACAGCTGCTGCTGCGGGCCGGAATAGGCGTAGGTGGTCGTGTCGACGATGAGATTGGGGACCTGCTTCAGCCGGTCGAGATCGGCAAGCGGCACCGGATTGTCGCCGATGTCGGCTTCACCTGTCTCCAGGGCCGCGGACCGGGCGGCCGGATCGGTGACGATGCGCAGGATGATGCGGTCGAGATAGGGCTTGCCCGCATCCCAATAGTCGGGATTGCGTTCGAAGATCAGATGGCTGCCGGCCACCCATTCCGTCAGCTTGAAGGGGCCTGTGCCGATCGCGGTCTGCAGCGTCTGCCCGTCACCCGGCGCCAGTTTCTCGAAGATATGCTTCGGCACGATCGGGGATTCCGAGCTCGACTGCGCAGCAAGCAAGAACGGGGCAGGCTTCGACAACACGATAATCGCGGTGAGCGGATCCGGCGTCTCGACCGCCACCACGTTCTGATAGGTGATGCGACCGCGCGGATGCGCTTCCTTCAGTCGGAAGATCGAGAAGGCGACGTCATCGGAGGTGAAGTCCTTGCCGTCGTGCCACTTCACGCCCTTGCGAAGCTTGAATGTGTAGCGAAGATTGTCATCGGAGACCGCCCATTCCGTTGCCAGGAGCGGCTGCGGCCTGACATCGAGGTCGAAGGTGAGCAGGCCCTCAACGATCTTCGGGCCGATCGCCTGGCCGGTGCCCGACGACGTGTTGATGGCAAAGAGAGCATTGCCCGGATCCACCCGGTAGAGCCAGTTCAAGGTGCCGCCCGTCGCCGGTGCAGCGCCTTGTCCAAAGGAGATCGACGGGAGCAGGGTGCTGGCGCTTGCAAGCAACATCAGCTGGTTGAAACTGCGACGGTTGATGGACACGCGAAGAGCTCCTCTCGGGTTTGGATTGTGGTCCGCTGAGGGGAAGCTTCAGTTCTGTGCCTCGAAAGCCGAAGTGAAAGTTTCTTCTCGTCCGGGAAAGAATAATTGCGTCTGAACGATTGTTCGAAGTCGGCGCACCACAGAGGAACAGCTACTCAATTTCCGCGATTTGACGGGATGATGTTTTCGTCGATGAGCACCCCGACGAAACGCAGGAATTGAGCGCGCCGGCGAAAGAATTTCTTTCCGTGAAATCAAACAGATATTTCTGGACTTGAACCGCCGGCCAGCCAACCGTTGACGGGAAATAGAGGGGTGAACGCCCCTTTCACCGTCATTCCCGGAGGCAAAATGCCGTTCGAAACAAATGCTGACGACACGCTGCTGGCAAAAGCGGCCGAGCTGCGCCAGGCGTTCCACCGTGATGCCGTCGAGAGAGACAAACAGGGCGGCAGCCCCGTCGAGCAGATCAGGCTTCTGAAGGCTAGCGGCCTGCCCTCCGCGCAGATCGCCAGGGAATATGGCGGCCAGGGCGCCTCATGGCTGACGATCCTGCGTATCGTCCGGGAGTTTGCCAAGACCGACGGTTCGCTCGCGCACCTGTTCGGCTACCATCATCTGCCGCTCAACCTCATCCTGTTTCGCGGCTCGCCGGCGCAGAAAGAGAAATGGCTGACCGGCTCGGCGGCCGGCGGCTGGATCTGGAGCAATTCCGGGAACGCCTTGTCGAAGACGTCGAGCGGCGAACGGACGGCAACGGGCTGGATCATCAACGGCAGTCGTCCATTCTCCTCGGGCACGCATATCGCCGATTACATCCAGATCTCCTGGGAAAATGCCGACGGCGCCCGGCTGACCGCCGCCGTTCCCGCCGACCGGGAAGGCATTGTCATCGTGAATGACTGGGACGGCATCGGCCAGAGGCAGACCGGCAGCGGTACGGTCCGCTTCGTGAATCTTGAGGTTCACGACGACGAACTGATCAGCTCGCCCGACGTGCCGCTGACGCCCTACTCCTCCCTCACATCGCTCCTCCAGCAGAGCGTGCTCCTCAATGTCTTCGTCGGCAGCGCGCAGGGTATACTGGAGGAAGGCCGCGGCTATACGGCAACGAGTTCGCGGCCATGGGTCTATTCCGGCGTCGAGCGGCACACCGACGACCCCTGGGTCAAGCGCCAATATGGCGACCTCTACATTCGAACGCTGGCGGCAACGGAGCTGGCCGACAAGGCGGCGCGCAGCCTCGACGCTGCCTACGCCGAAGGGCCTTCGCTGACCGCCGCGGGCCGTGGCGCAGCCGCGATCGATGTCGCGACGGCCAACGTCTATGCCGGTGAAGTCGGACTTGCCGTCTCCAGCGAGATCTTCGAGGTGATGGGCGCCCGCTCCGCGACCGTTGCCAACGGCTTCGACCGCTTCTGGCGCAACGTCAGAACGCACACGCTCCACAATCCCGCCGAGTACAAGAAGCGCACCGTCGGCACATGGCTGCTGACTGGTGAATTTCCCGTGCCGGCCATCTATCGCTGAAAGGGACCGCAATGGCGAGACGCAAGGACAAGATCAAACTCGGCGCATTTCTGCTCTTCACCGGGCATCACGTGGCCGCATGGCGTCATCCGAAAGCCTCCGTGGGCACCGAATTCGAGAACTATGTGGAACTGGCTAAGCTCGCCGAAGCGGCGAAGTTCGACACGATTTTCTTCGCAGACGGTGTCGCCGCGCGCATCAAGGATGTCGAGGCTGCGAGCCGCAAGGCTCACAGCGGTGTCTATCCCTTTGAGCCGATCACCCTGCTCTCCGCGCTGTCCTCCGTTACCCGCAATATCGGGCTGATCGCCACCGCCTCCACCAGCTACTCCGATCCCTACAATCTCGCGCGGCAATTCGGCTCGCTCGACCGGCTGAGCGGCGGCCGGGCCGGCTGGAACCTCGTGACTTCCTCCGACCCTGACGCCGCCTTCAATTTCGGCCACGAGGCTCAGATCCTCCATTCCGACCGCTATGAACGAGCCGAGGAATTTGCTGATGTGGTGCTCGGCCTCTGGGACAGCTGGGAAGACGATGCTTTCTTGCGGGATCGCGAAAGCGGCCGCTATTTCGACCCGGCCAAGCTGCATCGCCTCGATCACACTGGAAAGCATTTCAAAGTCCGCGGCCCGCTCAACATTCCGCGCTCGCCACAGGGGCGACCGGTTGTCGTCCAAGCGGGCGCCTCCGAACCCGGCAAGGAGCTTGCCGCCCGCACGGCGGAAGCCATCTTTGCCGCCCAGATCACGCTGGAGGAAGCGACGGGCTTCTACGCCGACGTCAAGGGACGGCTTGCCAATACGGTCGCTCGCATGACGACCTGAAGATCCTGCCCGGCATTTTCCCGGTCGTCGGCCGCACACAATCGGAGGCCCAGGAAAAGTTCGAATCCCTTCAGGAACTCATTCAGCCGGAGGTCGGGTTGAACCTGATTTCCCAGCTATCCGGCGTCGACCTCAGGGATTATCCGCTCGATGGACCGGTGCCCGAAAATCCGCCTGCGACGAATGCCGGCAAGAGCCGTCAGGCGCTGGTTCTGGACCTCGCCCGGCGTGAGAAGCTGACGATCCGGCAGCTCTACCTCCGCATCGCCGGCGCGCGCGGTCATTGGCAAGTGGTGGGAACGCCAACTGACATTGCCGATACGCTGGAAGAGCGCTTCGAAAACTATGGCGCCGACGGTTTCAACATCATGGCGCCGATCATGCCGGGTGGCCTTGCGGATTTCATCGAGCTTGTGGTGCCGGAACTGCGCCGCCGCGGTCTTTTCCGCCATGAATATGAGGGCACGACGTTGCGCGAAAACCTCGGCCTCAAGCGTCCCGAAAACAGCCATGCCGTCAATCGCGGCGCAGTCGCGGCCGAGTAAGGAGAACAGACATGAGCCGCGATACGCTTTTTCTCATCGCTCCCGGCTTCTCGGATCCGAAGCACCCCGGCCAGACCTTCGTCTGCCCCCATTGCAACGCGATCGAGGGCTTGCTTTCGAGCTTCCCCGAACTTGCCGCCGGCATCGAGGTGCGGAGAGTTCACTTCCCTCGCCCGCGCACGCAGGTCATCGAGGCGGTTGGCGAGGAGAACCAGTCCTTGCCGGTGCTGGTCCTCGCATCCAACCCGCCACCCGATGCTGCGGACTGGAAAGGCAAGCGCTTCGTCTCCAAGACCAGCCGCATTCTTGAACTGCTTTCAGAGCGGCATGGCTTTCCGCGACTTCACGACTGACGGAGATAAGACGATGACCGTAAAGCCCTCAGGCTTCGAACCAGCCCTGCTACCTCCCCTCCTCTTCGAGCCGGACCAGACCGATCCCTATCTCGCCAAGGCGGTCGAACTCAGGAACATCTTCGCTGTCGATGCCGTCGAGCGGGATCAACAGGGCGGGAGGCCGACGGAGCAGGTCCGGCTTCTCAAGGAGAGCGGCCTCGTCAATCTCCTCATTCCCACGGAATTCGGTGGCGAGGGACAACCCTATTCGACGGCTCTGCGCATCGTGCGCGAATTCGCAAAGGTCGACGGCTCGCTTGGCCACCTGTTCGGCTATCACTTCAGCCCGATCCAGAATGCCCTGACGGGGGTCAGCGACGAACGATCGGCCGCGATCCTGCGGCAATCGGCCGAGGGTCGGTGGTTCTGGGACAACACCACGAACAGCTTCTCCAAAAGCCTCTTCGGCAAGAGGATAGAAGGTGGCGTCCTCTTGAACGGCTTTCGGCCATTCGCCTCCGGCTCGCATGTCGCCGACTATTTGATGGTCGCATGGGAAGACGGGGAAACGAACGCCCGCAGCTTCGCCTATATTCCCGCCAATCGCGACGGCATAACGATCGCCGACGATTGGGATGGGATTGGCCAACGGCAGACCGGCAGCGGTCGCGTCCTCTACAAGGATGTGGCGGTGAAGGATGAAGAGATCCTGCCGGAACGCCCCAGGGATCCGGCTGCCCTTCTCATTCCGCAGCAACAGCAGAGCGTTCTCCTCAACGTCTTCATCGGCAGCGCGCAAGGCGCCCTGATCGCAGCGCGGGATTATACGATCACGAAGTCTCGGCCGTGGATCTACTCCGGTGTCGAACGCCATTCGGACGATCCATGGATCAAGCGACAGTACGGTGAACTCTGGGCCAAGGTGCAGGCCGCTACCGCACTGGCTGACAGAGCCGCGGTTGCCATCGATACGGCCTATGCCAAGGGCCCGGCGCTCACGGCAGAGGAGCGCGGCACAACCGCAATCGCCGTGGCCTCCGCCAATGTCCTGGCCGGCAAGGTCGCGCTCGACGTCACCAGCGAAATATTCGAGGTGATGGGTGCTCGTTCGGCCGTGCGCCCCTACGGCTTCGATCGTTTCTGGCGCAACGTCCGCATCCATACGCTCCACAATCCGGCAGAGTACAAGACCCGCAATGTCGGCTCCTGGTTCCTGACTGGCGACTATCCCGAGCCGGGGATATTCCAATGAGCCGACGGCAGCTTCATCTCAACATCAATATCCTGCACTCGGGGTTCTCCCCGGCGGCCTGGCGCATGGAAGGCAGCGACCCGCGCGCCTCCTTCGACATCAACCACTACATCAAGGTCGCTGGCATCGCGGAACGAGGCACCTTCGATGCCGTCTTCCTGGCCGACCAGGCGGCCATATCGGACCGCATCGACTTCCGCCCACTGACTTCGCTGGAACCGACGATCGTGCTTGCGATTGTTGCGGCCAGCACGGAACGGATCGGGCTGATCGGCACGGCCTCCACCACTTACAACGAGCCCTACAATATCGCCCGGCGCTTCGCGACGCTCGACCACGCCAGCGGCGGGCGCGCGGGCTGGAACATCGTCACCAGCGCGGATCTGGCGCAAAGCCGGAATTTCGGCCTCGAAAAGCCCGTGGCCCATGCGAGCCGCTATGAGCGGGCCGGCGAATTTGCCTCCGTGGTCAAGGCGCTATGGGACAGCTGGGAGGAAGAGGCCTTCGTCGGCGATGTCGCGACGGGACGTTTCGTCGATCCCGGCCGCGTGCATCCGATCGCTCACAACGGCAAGCACTTCTCCGTGCATGGGCCGCACAATATTCCGCGCCCGCCACAGGGGCACCCGGTTCTCGTGCAGGCGGGCGGATCAGACGACGGGCGCGAGCTCGCCGCCGAACATGCCGAAGCCGTGTTCTCCGCCTCACAATCCTTCGAAGAGTCTCTGGATTACGCCAGGGATTTGCGTCGTCGCGCCGCTCGTTACGGTCGCTCGGAAAACAGCATCCTTGTGCTTGCGGGCCTCGCCACCATCATCGGCAGCACCCAAGCGGAAGCGAGGCGCAGACAGGAAGAGCTGCGCGACCTCATTCCGCTGGAGTACAGCCTTGCCCGGCTGGCCGGCGTCCTGCAGGTCGATCAGAAGAGGCTCGAACTCGACAAGCCATTGCCTGAGGACGTACCGCTGCCGGCTGACGGCGGGCACACGTTCTTCCAGGCCACGTTGGCGCTGGCGCGGCGGCAGGGATTGACCGTTCGAGGCCTGATACGCGCGCTCAACGGCGGCACCGGGCATCGCACGATTGTCGGAACGCCTGCCGCGATCGCTGACGATATCGAGACATGGTTCACCGCCGGTGCGGCTGATGGCTTCAACCTCATGCCCGATGTGCTGCCGCATGGGCTTGAGGTCTTCGTCGATGAAGTGGTTCCGATCCTGCGTCGCCGCGGCTTGTTCAGGCACGAATACACCGGGCGCACATTGCGCGGTCACCTTGGCCTCACGCGACCCCACAACCCCTACGCCACCGCGGCGGAATAGCGGCCCGGAAAGGACGCTCCCATGACACCATCCCTTGCGGCAAAACCAACCGGCACCGACCGGCTGGCGACGCTATCAGCCAAACGCTATCGCCAGGCGCAGCACCTCGGCAGCGACTGGAACGAAACGATCGATACGCTGCTCTCCCACCGCAGCGTGCGCAGCTATTTGCCGGATCCGGTTCCACACACCGCTGTCGAACTTGCCGTTGCCGCCGCGCAGTCGGCTGCCAGCTCCTCCAACCTGCAGGCATGGAGTGTCGTCGCCGTCGAGGACCCCGAGCGCCGTAACCGCCTGAACGCCGTTGCCGGCAATCAGCGCCAGATCGCCCAGGCACCCCTCCTGCTCGTCTGGCTCGCGGACCTTTCCCGGCCTCGGGCGATCGCAGCGGACGGCGGCTCGGCGGGCGACGGCCTCGACTATATCGAGAGCTTTCTGCTTGGCGTGATCGATGCGGCACTTGCGGCGCAGAATGCGGTCGTTGCCTTTGAATCGCTCGGGCTTGGGACGTGCTACATCGGTGCGATCCGCAACGATCCGGAAACGGTGGCCCGGGAACTCGCCTTGCCGGACGGCGTCTTCCCGGTCTTCGGCCTGACGGTCGGCTTTCCCGATCCGGCGCAGCCCGCCGGCGTAAAGCCACGCCTGCCGCAATCGACGGTCCTGCATCGTGAGCAATATGCGGATGACGCCCGGGCGCGGGATCTTGCCGGCTACAACAAGGCATTGAGAAGCTTTCAGGCGGAGCAGGCGATGCCGGCGATCGACTGGACCGATCAGGTCCGCAATCGTATTGGCACGGTCGAGGCGCTGAAGGGCCGGCACGTGCTAGCCGCGGCCGCGCGCAGGCTGGGTTTTCGGCTTAAATAGAGCGGCAGGGCCCGGAAGAACAACTTATTCGGCCGCCATCATGTCGGCGGCCGGCCGGACGCGGCGCGCGATGATCTCGTCCATCGTCTGCAGGGCGCGCGCTTCCGCGAGCAGCCACTCGCGAAACAGATCGACGCGCATCAATCGCGCCGCATGCGCCGTGGTGGCGAAGAAATAGGACGAACTGACGGGCTGCGGCACGCCAAAGGGGCAGACCAGCCGCCCGGAGCGGATCTCTGCTTCCGCCAGCCGGATCTTGCCGAGCCCCAGCCCCTGCCCCGCCAGCGCTGCATCAAGGACGAGGGAGGACTGGTTGAGACGAAAACCACCCTGCGACGGCAGGTAGGAAAGCCCGGCGGCGCGCAACCATCCACCCCAATCCGGGCAGGATTGGTCATGCTCGGCGCCCTCCTCATGCAGCAGCGGCACGTCTTCGATCGCCTCCGGCTTGCCCCACAGCCCATACGTATCCGCAAACTCCGGGCTGCAGACCGGCAGCACGGCTTCGGAAAAGAGATGGTCAACGATGAGCCCCGGATAGGGACCGCTGCCGTAGCGGATCACGCAATCGGCGTCGCCGGCATCAAGGTTCGTCAACTGGGTCGACGCATCGACCAGGACCTGAAGGCGCGGGGCGGCCCGCCGTAGCGCGTCAAGGCGCGGGATGAGCCACTTGCTGGCAAAGGACGGGGCGACCGAAACGCGGATCGGCTGTTCATGATCGCTCTGCACGAACTGAGCCATGGCGGTCAGAACCGCATCGAATGCCCCGGTCAGTCCAGGCACCAATGCCAGCCCGGCCGGCGTCAGATGCAACTGGCCACGCACCCGGTTGAAGAGCGGCTGGCCGAGATAGTCTTCCAGCAGGCGGATCTGTTGACCGACCGCAGCCGACGTCACATGCAACTCTTCGGCAGCACGAACGAAATTGAGATGTCGCGCCGTCGCGACGAAGGCCCGCAGCGATGTCAGCGGCGGCAGTCGCGCAAGCGTGGGCTGGATTGCTTTTCTGCGGGAGTCGGCAAAGGTGCTCATTGCGTGATTGCACCACAAACCGCCACATGAAGACGAGAACCGGGTTTCCTTCCAACCCTGCCGGCGGAACATTTTCTTGCGCTGCGAGCATTGATCGGAGATGCAAAAACTCATTTTCGTGAATGTCTATATTTTTAATAGATTACAACAACCCACGCCCACTACCGAAACCCGGGCGCGAAGTTTTCCTTTCCCGGACACGGAGAAAAACATTCTTCCAATTCTGCTCCACGCTGCCCGATGATGCCGGCGACGACGCTTTGATAGAGGCGTCCATCGCAATTCAGGGGGTATTCATGGACATCAGCAGACGCCAGCTCAACAAGCTTCTTGCCGCGACAGGCCTTACAGCGTTCCTACCGATTAACGCCTTCGCCGAGACTACGGCACCGACAAGGGGCGGCACCTTGAACTTCATTGTCGAGCCGGAGCCGCCGACGATCCTGGCGCTGGCCCACACCGCAGGCGGTACCCAGAAAGTCAGCCCGAAGATCACCGAAGGTCTTTTGACCTACGACTTCGATCTGACACCGAAGCCACAGCTCGCCACGGAATGGTCAATCAGCGACGATGGACTGAACTACACCTTCAAGCTCCGCCCGAACGTGAAGTGGCATGACGGCAAGCCCTTCTCATCGGACGACGTTGCTTATTCCATCGAGCTTCTGAAGCAGGTCCACCCGCGTGGCCGCGGCACCTTCGCCAATGTCACGAAGGTCGAAACGCCCGATCCGCTGACCGCCGTGATCCGGCTTTCCAAACCGGCGCCCTATCTGCTGAGTGCTCTCTACGGGGCCGAGTCGCCGATCGTGCCCAAGCACGTCTATGACGGCGTCAAGATCGCTGACGTCCCAACCAATCCGAATGGCAGTGCCCCGATCGGTACGGGACCATTCGTCTTCAAGGAGTGGGTACGCGGATCGCATATCATCCTCGAGCGTAATCCTGATTACTGGGACGCCGGCAAACCCTATCTCGACCAGGTCATTGTGCGCTTCGTGCCCGATGGGGCAGCCCGCGCAGCCGGTTTTGAGACCGGCGAATTCGATATCGGCGGCGACAATCCCATTCCGTTGAGCGATCTCGAACGTGTGAAGGCACTGCCGAACATTGCCGTCGATTCACGCGGCTACGAGACCAAGGGCGACCAGACGCAGCTGATCTTCAATCTCGACAACGAGTATCTGAAGAATGTCAGCGTTCGCCGCGCGATCGCCCACGCCATCGACCTCGACGTCATCCTGAACACCGTCTGGTATGGCTACGGCCATGTTTCGCCGGCCCCGATCAGCACCTTCCTGCCGCGCTATCTCGACACCTCGATCAAGCCCTACGCCTTCGACCTGAAAGCCGCTGAACAGCTGCTAGACGAGGCCGGCTACAAGCGCGGAGCGGACGGCGTCCGCTTCAACCTGCGACTGACCCACAATTCCTACAACGAAGGCTTCAAGCGGGTCGCCGAATATCTGAAGCAGAACCTGACGCGCATCGGCATCAACGCCACGATCGATTCCTACGACTTCTCCACCTACATCAAGAAGGTCTACACCGACCGTGCCTTCGATGTGACGGCCGAATATCTCGGCAACCAGTTCGATCCAACGCTTGGCGTGCAGCGCATCTACTGGTCAAAGAATTTCAAGCTCGGCCTGCCGTTCTCGAACGCCAGTCACTACAACAACCCCGAGGTGGACAAGCTGCTCGAAGCCGCATCCGTCGAGATCGACGATGCGAAACGCAAGCAGCAATTCTTCGCCTTCCAGAAGATCGTTGCCGACGAAGTGCCGGTGGTGAACCTGATTTCACTGGAGAACGTCACCGTCTTCAACAAGCGGGTCAAGAACCACACGATCGGGGCCGAGGGTGTGCAGTCCAACTTCGCTGATGTCTACATCAAGGACGGCGAAGGCTGAGGTGCGGCGGCAGGACCTGCACAGGAAAGGGGCGCATCGTCGATGCGCCCCCAGACTGCTGACAAACCCGTCGATATTTTCGGCGGGTTTGTTTTTTGGACGTTGGTTGTTTTAGTTGGGTTCTGAGGCGGGGCGAAGTTGGCGGCCTCTGGCCCTCATGCCATGGCTGGTCTGGGTGGCTTGGTGAGCGC